>JAFYPG010000039.1 GCA_017547605.1 Prevotella sp. | reverse complement strand
CGTGACCAAGATCTTCGATATCCACTTGAAGGGTCTGCTGAAGTTGTTGGAGGAGCAGAATATCGAACTGACGCTGACACCCGAGGCCCGTGAGACCATCGCTCTGCGTGGTTATAACCAGCAGTACGGTGCCCGTCCTGTGTTGGGTGTCATCCGTAAGGAACTGCGCCACCCGATCTCTAAGATGATGATTGCCGGTAAGGTTAAGACTGGCGATAAGATCGAGGTTCAGGTTGATAAGGAGGGTGCTCCGGTCTTCGTTATCAATGGTAAGAAGAACGAATCAAAGCCCGAGAAGAAAGAAAAGAAATAAATAGAGTTTATTCAAATAATTATTAACTTAAAAAATTGTTACTACTATGGCAATGAAAGAGAATTTTATCTCCATGGCTCCCGATGAGGAGAGCAGTGCGAAAGTTAGTTTGATCGACCAGAACAAGACGCTGATGATCGATCAGTACACATCCGATGTTGAAGCTGGCAACCCAGAGTTTGTGGAGGATATCCAGAACATTGAGGATGCCTTTGCACACTTCAAACCGAAAGTAGAGGTGAGTTTCACCGACGAGGAAGGCGGCTCTGTGGATGAGACACTGCACTTTGGTGAGTTGCGCGACTTTGAGGCACAAGGTGGCAAGGGCCGTCTGGTACAGAACAGTCCGTTCCTCTCTGGTACAAAGGAAAAGATTGATACCAACCAGAAGATCCGTAAGAGCATTGAGCAGAACCGTAAACTGCGTGATATCCTGAAGGAGGCCGGTAGCCGTGCTGAATTGAAGGAGATGCTGCAGTCGATGCTGAGCGAGCTGGAGGGCGCAGAGTAAACAGACAGATACGTTATGGCTAAGAAGATAGAAGAGCTGGAAGCTGAGATCGCCCGTCTGCAGGAAGAAAACGAGCGGCTGGATATGGAGAATGTACGCTTATTGGGACGTAACCTCCTGATGAGTGAGCAACTCTGTGCCTGGTATGAGCTCAAGCAGCGTGTGAACTGGCTGAAGGCTGAGATGGAGCGCGGACGCCGGATGAAGATGCAGGCAGACCTCGTGGATGACGCGGAGTTGCTGGCGATGCTGGAGAACCGTCTGGAGCATGAGCCCCAGTTGGTGACCAGTGAATTTGGCACGCCCCAGTTGGCTGAGCTGATGGGGGTGTCTCAGGCCCGTCTGATGCGTCTCTTCCGTAACTCTACTATCTTCAAGTCGCCAGACGAGTATCTGGAGAATATCCGGTTGATGCGGGCGCTGCAACTGCTTAGGGAACACCCCGAGTATGGCATCGCTGCCGTCAGTGCTGAGGCCGGCTATAATTCCGTGCGCACGTTACAGCGCCGGATGGTCGAGGTCATCGGTATGACACCAGTTGAGTTCCGTATCATGACAGAGAAATAAACAATTAATATTCAACAGAAACAAAAAGAACAAAGTATTATGGCAGATGTAGAAATGCAGAAAGCCCAGGCCGCCGGACAGGCTGGTGCCGAGCTTCAAGAGAAAGAAGGTAAGAAAGATGTCTCCCAATTGTTGAAAGCATTTGGTGGCTTCAATGCCATCCGTGGCTTCATGCCCGATGCAGATAATATGAACCCGGCCCGCAAGGCCGCCAAGCAGGTGTTCCTGACCGATAAGCGCTTCAAGGACAAGCGCGATGGCCTGAAGCGTGACATCAAGCGCTGGCTTGAACTGCTGGATGACCCCAGCATCGAGAGTGCCACAGGTTTCGCTGATGCCTGCAAACAGGATGAGGAGAAATACACGAATGTGCTGAAGCAGGGTATCACCGACGCCCTCTATGCTACCCAGAACCTGGAGCGTAGCTATCGTCAGCTCGACTCATTCTTCAAGACCTGTGGTAGCGACAAGGTGAAGAACCTGCGTATCATCAACGTGCTGAAGGAGGATATTGCCGATGCCGACTCAGGTTTCGCTGGTGAGGTGGAGAATATCCTGCGCAACGGCTTCGACCGTCTGAGCCTGAAGGATGCCTACAGCCTCGTCTGTGTGCCGGGTGCCGTGTTTACCGATAAGGTGGATCTGCTCCAGTGGGCCAAGATGGCCTTCAAGTACAAGGTGATGCTGATTACCGACCATGCCGATGAGTATTCGTTCGACGACCTTCAGGCTAACACCGAAGGCTATCGCGACAGTGATCAGGAACTGATGAACGTGGTGATGACTGCCAACTGGATTGTAGGCCGTGAGGCTGAGAAGATGTCTTCTGACGAGGAAGATGCCAAGGCCTTCTATATCGCACCGGCTGCTGCCCTCTGCGGAAAGCTGTACGATGAGACCGCTAACATGGCACAGGGTGCTGGTGGTAAGAAGTATGGTACGCTCGACGGTGTGAAGGGTGTGAAGAGCGACCTGCTGAAGTCGGAGATTGCTGCCCTGATGGACAATCAGGTGATTCCGATGGTCTATAGCGAGGGTCGTGTGATGGCTTTCAACAATACCACGCTTTATAACGGTGACCTCGACGCCATGAAGGAGTATCCTATCGTCCGTGTGTTCGACTGGGTGAAGAAGGTGCTGATGAACTTTGTTCATGAGGTGGCCCTTGAGAACTGGGATCCGTACAACAGCCCGAAGAACCTGAAGTCGAAGATTCAGGAGTTCCTCAATATGTATAAGGGTTATGGCAACTTGTTCCAGAACTATGAGATCGGTGAACCCCGTCAGGATCCTGTCACCAAGCAGATTACCTGTGATATCACGCTGACTCCGTTCTATGCTGCCAAGAACTTCATCATCAAGGTGGCTGCCGATAAGAAGGACAAGGAAGCCGCTCTGGCAGGTGCATAAATTAATTCTTACCAATAGGTTCAATATTATTAACAACTTAAAATTTTATCAATTATGGCAAAGACTCCAGTATCAATGAAAATTGATGGTTACAAGGACAGAGAGGTCCTCATGGTAACCTATGAGTTTGATCAGGCAACTGATGTGGAAGGACAGATGGCCGGAATCCCTCGTGGCGGCAAGATCGTTGTCCGTGTGAAGGCTCTGAACGATGGTACTCCCGATCTGTTAGCTTGGATGACGGAGCGCAATCTGCCGAAGAACGGTAAGATTGAGTTCTTGGAGACCAAGACTGGCAAGGCTATGAAGACTATTGAGTTTACTAATGGTTATTGTGTGAATTTCGAGGAGAGGTGGGAAGACAAGCTCGGCCACTTTGAGGAAATCACCATCACCTGCAAGGAGTTCGCTATCGGTTCTGTAAAGTACGAGAACGAGTGGGCATAACCTGAGAGTTTGTTTTTTATGTTAAGAATTAAAAAGAAAGGAAATATATTATGGCAGAGAATGTAACACCGGTAACCCTCGAGGTTAAGGATTTCGAGGCTCGTGAGGTCATGATGATTGACTACAAGTTTGACCAGGCTACTGATCGTGAAGGACAGATCGCAGGTATTCCCCGTGGTGGTAAGGTGATCATCCGTGTGAAGGCTATGAACGACGGTAACAGTCAGATGCTGCAGTGGATGCTCGCTCCGAACGATCCGCGCGACTTTACCGTAACGTTCTACAATACGGTTGACGGTTCTACGATGAAGGAACTGAAAGGCACAGGCTGCTACTGTATCCACTACACAGAGAAGTGGGAAGACGGCCAGGAACATTTCGAGGAGATGGAGATTGTGTGCCAGAAACTCGAGAACGGTCCCGTGTCTTTCGAGAACCCCTGGAAGTAATTCCATGATATCGCATTTGACTCAGCCCCACTGCGGGCTGGGCCAAATGTTTATTCATAAATGTAATAAGGAGAAGAACAATGGCATTAATGGCGCGTCTGCAATTCGGCGACAATAGGGCAAACCTCTATTCGAAAGAGTATCTGGTGATGGATTGTCACTTGCATTTCACACGGCATCACAACCATTTCCGACCCGACACCGACGCTCGGTGTGAGAAGGTGGAAGTGGTCGTGGTTGCCCCAGGAAGGGAAGACCTGAATCTGTATGAGTGGTATATCGATAAAGGCTCTCAAAGCGGGAGACTTGTATTCGATCTTCAGTCAATCACTGGTGGTGATACGGAGATCAAGTTCCTGGAGTTTGAGGATGCCTATTGTTATT
>JAFYPG010000038.1 GCA_017547605.1 Prevotella sp. | reverse complement strand
CCCTCGAAGCCTGGGCCTGCAAAGAGCCGGATAATATCGGGGGCGAAGAGCTCGACGAAGCAGATCAGCGGGAAGGCAAAGAGAAAGAGTAGCCTGAAGGCCACATCGGTATAATGACGCACCATGTCGAAGCGGTCTTCCTCCATCAGCACACTCATGCGGGGGATCATGACGCCCGTCAGCGTGCTCACCAAGGCGATGACCACGCGATAGACACGCGTGGCGGTGGCGAAGGTGCCCGCCTCCTCATTGTCGGTGATGAAATTCAGCACGGGCAGCGACAACTTGGCATAGACGGCCGAGAGCATGGCGAAGATGCCCAACATGAAGAAGGGCACGAAGAAGCGGCGGATATTGGCACGGCGGATATCCCAGTGCAGGTAGGTGCGCTTATGACACCAGTTGCACACGGCATTACCCACCGTGATACCCACGAAGAGGGCATAGTAGGTGACAACATCGGCCCGCGTCTGTACGAAGAGGAAGACGGCGATGATGAAGGCCGTGCGCAGGATGATGGAGCGCAGGGTGATATAGCGGAAATCCTCCAGACCCGTATAGAGCCACTCGATCCAGAAGAGATTGGCCGTCAACTTCAGGATACCGATGGGGATGAGCAGTCCGTAGTCTTGCAGACGGGGTGACATCAGTACCACACCGCAGAACACGGTGGCGATGAGCAATGTGGAGCAGAGGTTCAGCGCAAAGAGGTCGGTAAACGTCTGGCTCAGTGCCTGGGGATTGTCCTTGTTTTTCGCAATCTCGCGCACACCTACCGACGACAGTCCCATCATCGAGAAGAGAATACAGTAGTCGATCATGTTATCGACGGTATCGACGATACCGATGCCTTCGACACCCAGCACACGACTGATATAGGGGAAGACGATCAGCGGCACGAGGTAGGTGCTCATGGTGAGCACCGTACTGTACATCAGGTTGTGCTTGATGTTAGCCATGGCTCACCTCCTTCCCCTTGCCTGCTATCCAGGCGTAGAACAGTGCGATAAGGGGTACCTCGATGGCCGAGAGGTGGAACATGTAGAACTCGAACCAGCCCATGGCCATCAGACCGCAGTAATAGAACAGGATAGTGTAGATGTAGATATTGCGCGTCATCGTAGCCAGCATCTTCCAGAAGTAGATGAACGAGCTGGCCACGAGGGTATAGGTGGCAAACGAGAGGGGATTGGTGTAGATACAGAGCGTGCCGAAGAAGGTGCGCACGTTGGTATAGGTGATGCCTGTGTTCCAGTAGAAGGGGTTCACTGGTGAGATCATCTCGTAACCGTTGATGGCGTTCCAGATGTTCACAAAGGGTGCGACGATATAAGAGAAGTCGTTGCGATCGGGGATGCCCTGATCCAGATCGTAACTCCAGCCGAGGGTTCCGCTGGTGAAGTAATGTACAAAGTGGCGGGCGATGAACTCCACGAGGTTCATGTTGGCCTCGCCGTCATTGCCCAACAGGGGAATCACCATGTAGATAAGATAGAACACCAGGACGGCTCCTGCGATGACACTCAGCACGAGTGTCAGGTTGAGGTGGATCTTACCCGTATATAGTTTCATCATGAGGGCAGAGACCACGGTGATGATGATGGCACCCTTTACCATGTAACTGAATTGGATGACCAGCATGAGACCGATGAGCCCCCAGAGCAGGAAATCGCTTTTCCTGACATAATAGAGGGCGAGGATCAGGATGGGGATGATCATGCCTCGGAGATGGGCCCAGATGCCGTGGCCACTGAACTCCTCGGCGAAATCCTCTGTGCCGAAGAGATAGAAACCATGGGAGAGAGTGGCGTAGAGTTTGACCAGAAGGACACCCACCAGGATGATGCCTATCACAAGAAGGACCTTGGAGAAGCCATTCTCCTCGTCCTGGATGGTGGAGATGACAGGCAACTGGTAATGCCGCATCAGGGTGGCGAAGCCGAAACTGGGGATGGCGAAGAGGGGTAGTCCGAGAATCCACACATAGATACTCTCATAGTTGAACCTCACGAAACCGAAATCGGCAGGGATGGAGATGGTGATGAGGAGTACGGCCACGTAGGGGAGCATGAGGGCACATAGCGGAGTGTAGATCGTACGCCAGGCCCTATACTCGAGATACGTCAGACACGACACCTCCATGAGAAGTATCAGGACGATGGATAACTGGGTTACGAGATCCACTTAACTATTCCTGATATGTTCACGGACGACGATATAACTCGCTGGGATAAAGAGTCCTAAGAGGAAGGCACAGATCAGGACGAGGGGTATGTAAGGCGAACTCTGCTCCTTCAGACCCAATGGCGGCGTAAGCAGGCGGACGTCAGTCTTCAGCGACTTCGTCATCTGGGCTTCTTCACGCTTCTGGAGCAGGAAGACGCGCAGGGTGGCCAGCACCTTCAGGTCTTCCTCGTCTGTCAGACCGTCGATGTATTTCTTGGGTGCGGTGGCCAGCAACTGCTTACCCTCGTTCTCCTTCGCCGTAACGTGCTTCAACTGTATCTTCAGTTGTTTGATGGCTTCCTCGGCAGTGATGAGCACGGCATCGTGCATGGCGGCCAGTTGCTTGTCGATGTCCTTCACCAGCGGACTCTCCTTGCTGGAACTGGCTATGATCTTGTTACGCTGCAGCACGATGGTGTTGTATTCGCTGATCTGCTCGGCAAAGCCCATATTCTCGGTGGCGAACAGGATAGGCAGCAACTCATCCTTCTTCGACTCGACGCGCAGATAGTCGCGGATAGCCTCTGCTACATAGAGCTGGGCCTGCAGTTCCATCTGGGCCTCGGCGATGTCCTTGGCACTCTCAGCGTAGGCAGTGGCCATCACCTCCAGGTCGGGCATCATCGTCTTGCTCTTGTGCTCAGCCACACGCTGTCCGATGGTCTTGAGTTCCTCGTCGAGGGCGGCCATGCGCTCTACGACATAGCGTTCTGAGACGGCAGCCTCGGCCTCCTTGTCTTCCTTGACTTCCTTGCGGTACTCGGCGATGATGGCATTGATGATATTCGTGGCGCGCAGTTTGTTGACATCCTTACACTCGATGTCGATGATCGAGGCCTCACGGTTGCTTACGGCAATGTTGAGTCGTTTTCTGGTGAGCAGATCTACGATGGCCATAGGCTCCGTACGCTTCACGGTGATGGTGACCTCGTCATCCTCCATCTTACTGAGGTAAGGCGTAGCCTTGATCTCGATGTCACCGATAGAACTCTTCAGCGTCGTATTCACACGTCCCGTGATCTCGTCGTCATACTTGTCGTCGTTCTTCTTGATCTTATAGACCGTTAGTTCACCGTTCTTCTTGAGATCGACCTTCATCTTGATGTCGTCCTCTTCTGTGAGGGTCTTGAACTTGACGGTGATGGGCAGTTCCTCGGCATAGAGATCCTGATTGCGGATGCCCTTGATGACGTAACTCATGTCGAGATCCAACTGGTGGACTACGTTGAGCAACAGCCAAGGCGACTGCATGGCATAAAGTTCGTTATAGACATTGGATGCCCCCATGTTCATACCTACGAGACCACCCAGTTCTGCGAGACCTCCCAACTGTCCCATCAGACCACCCATGGAATTGTCGTCCTTGATGAGCACCTGTGCTGCCTTGGTGTATTTCGGCGGGGTGATGATGAGATAGACGATGGCTAACACCAGTGTGCAAGCCACAGAGATGGCAAACCATTTCCATTTGGCGAGGCATTGTCTTACAAACTCGCCCAGAGTCAGTGTGTTATTTTGAGCCATAGCTTTTTTATCTTTTTCCCTTTATTTGAATATAAGGACCGAGACAGTGGTCAGCACGGAGATGGCCGAGAGCCAGAACGAGGCACTGGTCAACTGGTTGGCATTAGACGTAGCCTGACGCTTTCTGAAGGAGTTGGGCTCCACATAGACCACATCGTTCTGCTGCAGGTAGTAGGCGGGTGATGATACCATGGCCTTATGATCCTGAAGATCCACAAGGTAGGTCTCCTGCTTATCACCAATGGTACGTATCACCTTCACGTTCTGGCGCTTACCTGTGATGAGCATATCGCCTGCACGGCTCAGGGCCTGCAGGATGTCGCACTTGTCGGTGGTGAACTTATAGTAGCCGGGGTTTCTGACCTCTCCGAGGACGGAGTAGCCCAGATTCATGTATTCCACGGTGACGACGGCATCCGTTGCCACTTTCTGCTCAGACAACGTCTGTTTCAGATGGGCAGCCAACTCTGTGCGCGACAACCCTTCAGCCTTCACCTTGCCGATGAAGGGGAAGTCGATATATCCCGCATCGTCGATGGTATAGCCCGAGGTTCCCTGACTCTGGTAGAGCGACTGCGTCTCCTGATAGCCGATCACCTGTGAGGTGACGGGCATGTTCAACGTGTTGTTCAACTCGATGGATTTCGTGTGGACGATGATAGAGAGTTTGTCGCCAGGCTTCAGGGTGATGGCCTTGGCATCGTTGACGGTAAGAACTTCGCCGTTCTCTGTATCAGGGAAGTAGGTGATAGTCTGTGGTGTGGCGCACGATGCCAGCATCAGTGCCAGACAGCCAACGATCAACAGGTTCTTGGTCTTCATTTTTTACCTTTTTATAAATAATCGGGTGCAAAGTTACAGTTTTTCCCTGAAAAATTTGCATGTAATTGGAAAAAATCCTATCTTTGTCGCCGATTTTACGGAATCAATGCCTGGGGTTGACTGGATTTGACAGCGGGTTGAGATGGTACGTAAGCACGCGGAGGCTTCTTGGTTCCCTCCATAATCTGAGCTGAGGAAAAATTAATTGGCGAAAACAATTACGCTCTCGCTGCTTAATCGAAGTATAGTAGATTACTAGCTTTATTCTCCTGCTAGGCGGGAGAACGAGACGTCGCTCCGAGGATGTTGTTCCGAAT
>JAFYPG010000005.1 GCA_017547605.1 Prevotella sp. | reverse complement strand
GATCATGGTCTCGAGCGCGAAGGCGTGAGTGTATCACCTCGCGAAGTGACTTGGCAGCAAATGATCAACTTCACCCGGGGTGGTGGCGGCGTAAACATGTTCTGTCGCCAGCATGGTTTCAAGTTGCGCATCGTCGATGTAGGCGTGGATTACGATCTCTCCGCTGTGTCAGGCATCATCAATCGCAAGATAGCGCGAGGCACGCGCAATTTCCTCTATGAGCCGGCGATGACGGAGGAAGAATTTGACAAGGCCATCGAGGTAGGAATCTCCTTAGTAGATGACTGTGTAGCAGATGGTTGTCGTGTGCTCTGCATTGGCGAGATGGGTATCGGCAACACTTCGCCATCGAGCATCTGGATGAGTCTTTTCTGCGGTATTCCTCTCGACGAATGTATTGGTGCTGGTGCCGGACTCGATTCCCCTGGCGTCCGCCATAAGCGCGAAGTGCTCTCAAACGCATTATCAAACTATCAGTCATATCTCTCACCTCTCACCTCTCACCTCTTACCTCTCATATATTTTGGCGGCTTCGAGATGATTGCGGCCATCGGAGCCATGCTGCGGGCTGCCGAGCAGCACCTTGTTTTATTGGTTGACGGCTTCATCATGACGGCCTGTGCTCTTGCTGCCTGCCGACTCTATCCCGTAGCACAGCGCTATATGGTCTTCGGCCATTGTGGTGACGAGAGCGGACATCGTCGTATGCTTGATGCGATGGATGCCAAGCCATTACTCTCATTAGGATTGAGATTAGGCGAGGGTACTGGGGCCCTCTGTGCCTTCCCCATCCTCGACTCAGCTGTACGTATGATGAACGAAATGAACAACTTCGACAATGGAAATATCACTAAATACTTCTAAATGGTACGACCGCTTATGGGCGGCACTTATCTTCTTCACCCGTCTGCCTTTCTGGCGTATCTATCAGCCACCCAAGGTGGCCTATCAGGGTGTTGTAGAATTCTGGCCGTTGGCAGGTTGGCTTACGGCAGGTGTCATGGCCGGTGTGCTCTATGGTGCTTCGATGGTTTTCTCATACGAAATAGCCGTTGTGCTGGCCATCGTCAGTCGATTACTATTGACGGGAGCATTGCATGAAGATGGTCTGGCCGACTTCTTCGATGGCTTCGGCGGCGGTGGCCGAGACCGTCAGCGTATCCTCGATATCATGAAGGATTCGCACATTGGCACCTATGGTGTATTGGCGATTATCATCTATCTGGCTTTGCTGTTTTTTGCCCTCCGTTCCCTAACGCCAATAGACGCTGCTCTCACTATTCTCGCAGTTGACCCATACGCCAAAATGGTGAGTGCCCAAGTGATACAGATGATGCCGTATGCCCGTACGGAACAGACGGCCAAGAACAAGACGGTCTATCGTAAGTTCTCTGCGACAGCAGGTGTTGGTCTCGCCATTCAGGGGCTGTTACCCATCGGCCTATATCTTTGGCGGATGCAGGGATGTATTGAGTGGAGTGTTCTCATTTTTCTGCCTTGCCTGACAATGTATTTCCTCTACCTCTTTATATGGAGAAGGCTACGCGGCTATACGGGCGACTGTTGTGGCGCCCTTTTCCTGCTCACAGAGTTGACGGCCTATCTTATTGTTTCTTATTATTTGAGTTAAAGTTGCAAACATAATAAAAGGGGAAGTGTTGTCTCACGACAGACTGCCCCCTACAAACTTATATAATAATACACGTATGCGCGTAAATGCGCTGGTCAAAAAAGAGACTATAATACACGACAATCTTTCCTGATCATTATTCCACAAAATATAACTTGCACCCGCCTACACCATACATCGTGGTGAAGTGGTTTTTTACCGAATAGGCTGGTCTTCAGACTTTTCTCCACTCCCAAGCGCCTTCTCGGACAAAGTTCAATGGCGTTTATGCTTAGGAGCCATAACGGAGTTCACTGCTGCGGGACAGTCGGAGATTCTCACTCACATTCCCAATTAAGTGCAGTTAAGCACACCTTAACGGGCGACTCTTTTCAGAATCACGATGCAAAGATATAGTTTTTCTTTGAAATAACAAACAATTGTCGAAAAATATGTCTAATTTTGCACCCGATAACCATTTTGAGGTAGCATACGACGATGAAAAAGCGAGAAGGGAATATCAAGAACTTATGGCCGATGTTGGTAATCATAGGTTTTGGAGTGGTATGCTTCTGTTTTTTCCAACTACTGTATTCTTATCATTTATACTTTAAGGGGCAGAACCAGTTGTTTCTGATGTCGTGGTCGTATGTGAGCATGTTATTTGACAAACCAGCGTGGGCAGCCTGTCTGGCTGGGGAGTTCTTGACCCAGTTCTATTATTATGATGTGGCAGGTGCAATGATCCTAACCATATCACTCACCGTCTTGTTTTGGCTGGCGTATCAGGCTCTTGGCAGCCTGAGGTTTAAAAGTCAGAGACTCAACAGGTGGGTAGTACTGATTGCGGCTCTGCTCATTACTATGCGTGAGGTGTCGTGCCACCTCTATTACGGTTATATGTTGTCATCTACATTCGCCCTTATGGGAGGACTGCTGATGTTTCTGATATTACACAGGTTGATGGAGTGCCGATGGCCTTGGGCTTTGATGGTAGTGCTGTCAGGCACACTACTCTGTTACTGGTTGTTTGGTTACGGTGTATGGCCATTTCTGTTTTTATCGGTCTTTACCGTTTGGAAGGTAACGGTACCTGTGGTTGTAACTTTTGCCTTCTGTCTGCTTCCTTTCATGAGAAGTTACTATAATCTGACCTTTACTGGCTTGTGTCAGTATCCTGGTATTGAGAGTTTGCATGCACCGGATTTCCTCAAAGAAACCGACTTCCATATGATGCACAGTTACGAAACGGGCGATTGGGACGACGTGGTGAAAACAGTTGAGGCAGACCCACTGCTGAACATACTGACGGAGAAAGGGAGTGCTCAGAAGAAGCTCACTCAGGAAGCACAGGTGTCATCCACCGTGCGACGGTTCTTATATAACCTCGTTCAGGCACAGAAGGGCAATTTGCCTGAGGTGCTGATGGAATATTATCCCAACTATCTGGGCACCTTCACCAGCATGATAGGAACAAACTTACCAATGTTGATGTTTATGAACCTGCACGAGTTTTACTATGCCATTGGCGATATCTCACGTGCAGAAAGAGGGGCATTCATGTCGTGTGTATCCGTTCCTGGAAACCGCAATGCATATACGATTAAGCGGCTGGCAGAGTGTGCGCTGGTAAGGAACGACCAAAAAGCAGTAGAGAAATTTCTCGGCTTGTTGCGCCAGACAATTCCATATAAAGACTGGGCAGAGAGTGCCCCCTACGATAAGCGTTACAGACAGAAAGCACAGTTTATCAACCTGCAGGACTCCATTTCGCCAAGCGAAGACTCCTACAATATCATGACGCAACTGCTAAGTTCGAATCCTGAGAATGAGGTGGCACTCGACTATCTGTTATGCAGCCATTTGCTGAAGAAGGATATAGGTAGTTTCAAACGCGACTACGACTTGTATTGCACGGAGCGCCCACGCATCAGGAAGTTATATCAGGAGGCCCTGTGCATCTGGTTGATGAAACAAAAGGCCACAGAGGAAGACTGGCAGAAGTATATCAAGGACAAACAAGTCCGCAGTCGGTTGGAGGAATATATCAGTGAAGGGTCAAACCCGCGCTTTGCTGACACCTATTGGTTTTACTTCGATATTTTCAACATCGATGCTCATTAAGAACTTACATGGACCTATGAAGAGAAAAGACATCTATGTTGGCGTGGCCTTCGCCTTACTGATGCTGCTGACGGCTTGTACGCCGGTACCGCATGACGTGAAGCAGAGCAATCAGGAGGTGGAGATCTATCCAGACTACAAGGATGTGACCATACCCGTGAACATTGCTCCGATGAATTTCTTAGTAAGGGGGGCTGACGCTGTGGAAGTAAAGGCGGGCGACCTGATAATAAGGAACCGTGGGGGACATGTGGAGTTCGGCATGCGGGAGTGGCGTAGGCTGTTGGAAAAGAACGATACGATAGGGGTGGAAGTGACGGCTCTGAAAGACGGGCAGTGGACGGCATATATGCGGTTTAATTGGTATGTGGTTCGTGATAGTATCGACAGTTATCTGACCTACCGGCTGATAGAACCGGGCTACTCCGTTTGGAACCGACTACAGATCAAACAGCGTTGTGTGGAGAATTTTGATGAGTATGCACTGGCAGACTACAATCTGCAAGACAATCGCTGTATGAACTGCCACACACCTGGCAGTCAAAATCCCCAGTTGTCGATGTTGTATGTGAGAGGAAACGGTGGCGGAGCGATTCTCAACCAGAACGGACGACTGAGAAAACTGGATATCAAGACCCCCGACATGGTGGCCACTTCCACATATTTTCAGTTTGCACCATCAGGAAGGTATATCGTGTTTTCATCCAATGTGGTCGTACCAGCTGTTCGTTCATTGGCGCAAAAGAGACTTGAGGTTTACGATACGGAGTCTGACGTCTATGTGGCAGACCTTGAGATGAATCGGATTATCCAATCACAACGATTAAGCGATCCAGACCAATTGGAAACCTTTCCCGCATTTTCTCCTGACGGGAGATACATCTACTATTGCACGTCGCCAAGAGTGAAATTACCTGAGGATTGCAAGAGCCTGAAGTATGTACTGGCAAGGATACCATTCGACGAGGCAACTGGCACTATCGGCACACAGGTTGACACGTTGTTTACTGAGCGGAGTGTTTGCCATCCAAGGGTCTCGCCAGATGGGGAGAGGATTCTTTTCACTGTGCAGGACTATGGAACCTTTCCAATATGGCACAAAGAGGCCGATTTGTGGATGATGAACCTAAGAACAGGCATGGTGGACACACTGCAGGTGGTGAACTCGGATATGAGCGACACCTATCACAGTTGGTCAAGCAACTCACGTTGGTTCGTGTTCGCCTCAAAACGCGACGACGGCTTGTATGGCAAGCCCTATTTCTGCTATGTAGATCGCAAGGGCAAGGCTTATAAGCCGTTCTGTCTGCCGCAACAAGATCCTACTTTCTACGATGACTGTTTGAAATCATTTAATGCGCCTGAGATGGTCAAGGGTAGAATTCCTTTTGATGCCGTGGATGTAGCAAACGCCTTAACACTTCCTGCAGAGCCCTTCAAACACTGATTTCAAGCGTTCAACGATAAGTTGACGGCTTTCATTGCTATTCCAGAACTACAAGGCGCCTACAGCTGCAGGTACCACCATCACACTCGATCGTCCTTACCTGCACTTGGGCTGGGATAACACCATCGAACTGCCAAAGGGCTGGCGCATCAATGCTGGTATGCGTTTCTCGCCCAAGGGTGATGTTGGCAACTTCCGTCTGCTGAAGTCTCACGAAGTATCGTGGCTCTGGTGCCGGTGAGAAGCAGAAAGCCCGTATGTAGTGTCATTTATCACGGAATAGTACATAATAAATCTCGGAAATTTGTGTAAATGAAAGAGAAATCGTATATTTGCAGACGAAAACTAGCAAAGCATGTACAAGACCCGTTCTCTCCCTAACACACGCATTGACGTGGCCGATGCCCTGCGAGGAATCGCTGTGGCGGGTATCATCCTGTATCACTCTGTGGAGCACTTCAACATCTTCACGCAAGAGACCATCATCCACGCATTGCCTTCTGACCAGACAGTAGCCGACGTCCTCGCCTGGCTGCTGTCTGGCAAGATGTATGGTATCTTTGCCATGCTCTTCGGACTGAGTTTCTTTATCATGAACGACAACCAGCAGCAGAAGGGTAAATGCTTCTCTGGGCGATTCGCCTGGCGCATGTGTCTGCTCTTTATGTTTGGTATCATCAATGTGGCGTTCTACGATGGCGACATCCTGATGCTCTATGCCTGCTATGGTTTGCTGCTCATCCCCATCGGCTATCTGCCGTCGAAGGCGGTCTGGTGTATCATTGCCTTGTTGGCCATCCAACCCGTAGAACTGTATTGTCTGCTGACGGGCACCACGATGGATCATTCCACCATGTGGGAGCTTTATGGCAAGATCAATAGTGCCCACGAACATGGCACTTTCTGGGAGAATGCCATCACCAACCTGCGTTATGGTTTCGAGGTGAATTTCCGATGGAACATTTATAGCGGACGCTTGACGCAGTTGCTCTGCCTATTTATCCTCGGTATGCAGTTAGGACGACAGAGGATGTTCTACAGTGAGGGAAGAAACCTGAAGATATGGCACATTGTCCTCTGCATATCCACAGCGTTTGTCATCGGTCTGAGTTTTGTGGACTTTGGTGCCATCGAGATGTGGCTTAAGCCCATCTACAACTTCATCATCCTCCTGATGATTGTCTCGGCAGTTGTCTCTGCATGGTATGCCTTCGAGGGTGTGCGCCGTGTGCTCCATCACCTGTGCATCTTTGGCCGCATGAGCCTCACCAACTATCTGTTGCAGTCCATCATCGGCTGTGCCATCTTCTGTGGCTACGGTCTGGCCTGCTATTACAAGTTGGGCATCACCTACGCCGTAATGGTAGGCATAGGCATGGTTATCGTCCAGTACTGTTTTGCCCGCTTCTGGTTTAGCAGCCATCAGCGTGGCCCACTGGAGGGCTTATGGCGAAAACTCACTTGGATCGGATCGCATCATTGAATGATTACGATTCTATAGAAAGTTATTGAAAATGAAGCGCTTATACTATCTTGACAATCTGAAGGTTTGCCTGACTGTTTTGGTGATTATGCACCATGCCGGTCAGGCTTACGGTAATGGTGGCGGATGGGCTTATACCCCATCCAATCCAGCAGAGTTTATGCCCTGGATCTGGCATTTCTTCTCTACCAATGCCGCCTTCTTCATGGGACTTTACTTCTTGATATCAGGCTATTTTGTGCCAAGGAGTTTCGATAAGCAGGGCGCAAAGTTGTTTGTTCAGAAGAAACTGCTCCGATTGGGCGTTCCTTTGCTCATCATGGGTGCCATTATTGGCCTATTGAGTGGTAAGATTGAGATTGGCCACATGTGGTTTGTCGAGAGTCTGTTGGTGTTCTGCCTCGTCTATGCCCTGATCCGTCATTGGGTATCGCCTATTGATCAGGAATGCAGTTCAAGACCTACAATCATTGGCCTGCTGATTGTCGCCCTGCTGATGGGCGTCGGCAGTTATTTCATCCGTCAGGTTAGTCCACAAGACCATTGGATCTGGCCCTTTGACATCATACCCCTGCCGATGGAGCCTGCCCACTATCTCCAGTATGTCATGATGTTTGTATTGGGTATCCTGGCCTATCGTTTTAATTGGCTTGAGAAAATGACTAACGTCACGGGCATGACGGCTTTGCTCATCGGTGTGGGGTTAGCGACAGGCAACTACCTACGCGATGGTGGCGCGTGGAATGCCTTTGTATGGCAGTGGTTTGGCATCTACGAGTCGTTGATGTGTGTCTTCATCAGTTTCGGTCTGATATGGCTGTTCCGTCAGTGTGTGAGTGCCACCTCCCGTTTCTGGCAGTGGTGTGCTGCCCAGTCGTATGGTGCCTACGTGTTCCATCTGATATTGATGATCATTCTGCAAAACGCAGTGGATAGCGTTTGGATGGGAGCCTTTGGCAAATTCCTCTTCATCGGAGTCGTCACCACCATTCTTTCCTTCCTGTTGACATGGGCGGTTAGAATGATTCCTGGTGTTAAACGAGTATTATAAACAAAAATAGGATATATGAATAAGGTTGTATTGATTACAGGCGCAACAAGCGGAATAGGTCTGGCTTGCGCAAGGAAATTTGCTGCGAACGGCGACAGAGTGATTCTTACAGGAAGAAACGAAAGTCGTCTGGCAGATATCAAGAAGGAGTTAGAAGGCAAGGGCTCTGACGTGTTGACTTTGACCTTCGATGTGAGAGATCGCGAGAAAGCGTTGAAATATATGGAGGCGTTGCCTGCAGAATGGCAGGAGATAGACGTGTTGGTTAACAATGCAGGACTGGCTCTTGGTCTTGAACCTGAGTTTGAAGGCGATCTCGACGATTGGGAGACCATGATTGATACCAACATCAAAGGTCTGTTGACGATGACGCGCCTCGTCGTGCCAGGTATGGTGCAGCGCAATCGCGGACACATCATCAATGTGGGTTCCGTTGCTGGCGATGCTGCCTACGCAGGAGGTAATGTGTATTGTGCTACGAAGGCTGCCGTAAAGGCCCTTTCCGATGGATTGCGTATCGACGTGGCCAACACCGCCATCCGCGTCACCAATCTGAAGCCAGGTCTTGTGGAGACCAACTTCAGCAATATCCGTTTCCGTGGTGACAACGATCGTGCTGCCAATGTCTATAAAGGTATTAAGCCTCTTACCGGTGACGATATAGCAGATGTTGCCGTATATGCTGCCAATGCGCCTGAGCATGTGCAGATAGCAGAGGTGCTCATACTGGCCACCCACCAGGCTAGCGGTAGTGTGATCGTCAGGAAGTAAAAAGGTGACAGGTTTTACCAAAAAAACACTGATAGTCTGTAATTATTCTACTATTTCTGCGACTAATAGGTCAAACGAAAGAGTTAAAATGATGGAGACAAAAGAATTAGAGAAAGAATTCCTGAGCATGATCGAGGAGCAGAAACGTACCATCTACAAGGTGTGTTACATGTATGCCAATGATCAAGACGACCTGAACGACCTGTTTCAGGAAACGGTGCTAAACCTGTGGAAGAGTTTTCCTCGCTATCGTGGCGACAGTTCTCTTAACACTTGGGTATATCGCATCGCCATGAACACCTGTATCTCGTTCTTGCGTCACTCCAACACTCGCCCACAGACCGTACCTATGACGGCTCAGATAGCAGGCAGTCTGGAGACCGACGAGGAGACAGAAGCAAGGCTCAAGTATCTCTACAACCTCATCAACCAACTGGGGAAATTGGAACGCGCGCTGATCCTCCTCTGGCTTGAAGAGCGTAGCTATCAGGAAATGGCCGATATACTCGGCATCTCTAAGGCAAACGTAGCCGTCAAACTCAATCGTATCAGAGAGAAATTAAAGAAAATGTCTAATAGTTAAAAATGTAAGATTATGGAACTTGATGATTTGAAGACCAGTTGGAACGCTCTCGATAAGCGTCTGGCAGAAAAAGAAATAGTGAATATGCGTATGGTTAAGGAGATGGTATCTCAGAAGACCAAGTCGGCCTTTAACGGCATCGTGGGCCACAATCTCTACAACTTCATAGTAACCCTGGTTATCATGGGCTTTGTTTTCCCATACGTATGGATGCAT
>JAFYPG010000037.1 GCA_017547605.1 Prevotella sp. | reverse complement strand
TTGGCATTGTAACGGATGTTCACCTCGAAGATCTTCTCGGGGCTACCGTCACCCTGGATGTGGAACTGGTCCATGAACTGATCACCAGGAACGAGGGCATACTTGCCAGAGTCGATCACCTTCTTAAAGGCATTCTTAGCACCGGCAAAATCCTCGGCAAACATCAGGGCCTTGCCAGCCAGGGCATAAGCAAAGCCCTTGGTCACGCGATAGGCACCATCCTTATCCTCGGGTGATTTGCGCTCAGGCAGGTCACCTGCGACTGCCAGACACTCATTGGCAATCCACTGATAATACTCCTGCGAAGTCTTCGGGGCATTCTCGGGTGCACCCTCGGCATCACTGTTGGTAGGAGTCTCACTGGCTGTCAGGACATGATCCACGAAGGGAGGCGTGCCCCAGTAGTTAACCAGCAGGAGGTAGTTGTAGGCACGGAGTATGCGAGCCTCGGCCACAGCCTTCTTACGCATTTCCGTAGAGAGATCCTGGAACTGCTCGATAACCAGGTTATCAGCGTAAATCGAGAGGTAAAGGCCCTTATAGTGATAGATAATAGCCTCAGGAGTATGGAGGTAACGGAACTCATTAACGGATCCGCCGAACTCATGGTCACCATAGTACTCACTACCATAGCAGATGTCATCGCCCGGGTGGTTAGCCAGCACCTTTGCTGGGGTATAGATACCAGGACCCATGGCACGACCCATCGTATTGCCATTGAAATTCTCGTATGCAGCAGACAGAGCCTTCTCGACGTCTGCATCAGTCTCATAGAAGGCATCAATGGCTATGACACCCTTCTGCTCAATGTCCAGCTGGTCCTGACAGGAGGTCAGAGCAAAACCACCAGCTACAAGCGCGAGCATTGAAAATATAATCTTTTTCATCTTATTTCTTTTTTACTTTCTTATTTCTAATATCTCTAATCTTTATTAGAATGAAACATTCACACCAAAGACGATCTTCTTAGATGTCGGATAGGTACCGTTATCGAAGCCACGTAAGCTACCATCACCACTGCCGAGAGAAGCGGTCTCAGGATCAGCACCAGGATAGTTGGTAATGGTGAAATAGTCGTCGAGAGAAGCATAGATACGGAACTGGTTCACGAAGAACTTCTTCGTAATCTTTGCAGGGATCGTGTAACCCAACTGAATCTGCTTGAACTTGAAGTAAGCACCGCTGAAGATAGCAGCAGAAGAACTGTAGAAGATCCAGTCCTTAGAAACGACCTTCATGTCAGGATACTGACCCTGAGTCCATGAACCATCTTCGTTCTGTCTCCAAGAATCCTGCCAGAAGGTGTCGATACCGTTGATACGGGGACGGTCGGCAGATACCATGAAGTTGTAGATCTTGTTACCGGCAGCACCAGTACCGAATACAGAGAAGTCAAAGCCCTTATACTCAAGGTTCAGGGTGATACCGTAGGTGAACTTAGGAATACCTGCGCCCAGATCCTCCTTGTCTTCCTCTGCAGGGCTGAGGGTCAGTCCTCTCTGGAACAGGTCATTGCCATCAGCATCTTTCATCTGATTGCCATTCTCATCAAGAACGGGAACCTGACCGTAGTACAAGGGACGTCCGATATTGGCGGGATCACACTCCTTGTCATTCGTCTGAATGAGGTTCTCATTATAGACACCCGCATAGTTGTAACCGCGGAAGTACCACAGGGAATGACCTACCTCCATACAAGGAGCCAGTTTGTTGTTGAATCCGGAAGGACCAGGAGCGACATAACGCGGGAGCGAACCTACGTTCTGTACCTCGTTCTTCAGGGTAGAGAAGTTGGTCATAATGCCATACTTCAGGTCACCGATCTGGTCGCGCCAGCCGAGTTCGATATCAAAACCGGTATTCAGGATCTCACCACAGTTGACTGTCTGAGAAGAGAAACCATAGGCCGGATCTGGCTCAACTTTAATAAGAAGGTCCTTGGTCAACTTACGGTACCAGTCGAGTCCGAATGACAGACGGTTGTTCAGGAAACGGGCGTCGATACCGAGGTCGATCTGCTCAGAGGTCTCCCAGGTCAGATCAGGATTGGCAATACCAGAAGGCTTGGCACCCGTTAAAGGATTGTCACCTGCATCACCCTCACCAGTGAAGTAATAGTAACCACCGATACCGATGGTAGGCGTATGCGCATAACCGCTCAGGATGTTCACGTTACCGTTACGACCCCAAGATCCGCGGATCTTCAGGAAGGAGACGGCGTCCGTGCTGATGTTGTTCTTGAAGAATTTCTCATTGCTGATGGTCCAACCTGCAGAGAATGAGGGGAAGTAACCCCAGCGGTTGTCCTTGGCCAGTTTCGAAGAGTCGAAGGCATCAGCGCGGTAGTTGAACTGCAGGAAGTAGCGGTCATCGAACGAGTAAGACAGACGGCCGAAGTATGAGAGCTCGGTAGCGTCGCCAGGAGCACTATCACCATCATAACCTATATGAGACTTACCGTTATCATTCAGATAGTTGATATAACGATAGTTAGGAGCATGGTCACCCTCCAGAATCATATTTGTATCACTAGACCTAATACTGGTGTTGTCCCAATGATTCTTCGTGAACGACATACCGACCATGGCACCGACATTGTGCTTGCCGAACTGCTTGTTGAAGTTGGCGAAGTTCTCCCACTGGTAGTAGAGACTGGCACTTGTTTTTGAAAAGATGCTGTAAGAGTCGCCCTTAGCCATTGAAGAGAGGAAGTAAGGCTCCCCGTAATCATGGGCATTGGATTGTGCGATGCGGTAGCCGAGACGAGAGGTGATGGTCAGGAAGTCGAACGGAATCAGGTTGGCAGCCAGAGATCCACGGACATTGACACCCTCATCTGTACGATTGGCACGGTCGCGCTGAGCCAGCGGGTTACCAGTTGCCTCCTCCACATACTTGGAAGTACCGTACCACATAGGATTGTTCTCGTCGAAGCCGGCAGGCAACAGCAAATTGCCATGACCTTCCTTCTCCCACTCAGAAGCCACGTTCTGACCGAAGTCATCCTCACTGTAGATATAAGGAGCAGTCAGCGGGTCGATGGTAACCACGGAGTTCAGGAAACTACCGTAACCAGAACCTACAGACTTTTTCTTCCACTTCTCAATAGAGGTATTGCTCTGGACATTGAACCACTTAAAGAATTTATAGTCGGCATTCACCTGACCAGAGAAGCGCTTGTAGGTATCCTTGCCACCCTTGACGATACCGTCGTTGTCAAGGATACCGATGTTGGCCAGGAAGTGGCCCTTGTCGTTACCGCCCTCAGCAGTGATGTTGTGCTGGATGCTCCAGCTGTTCTCGAACACCTCGTCGTACCAGTTGGTGTCGGTTCCCTGATAATTGTTATCCTCAAGCTCCTTGTCAGTCAGGTCGCCCAGATACTTGTGGAACTCAATCCAACTCTTGGCATTGTAGAGGTCAGCCCTCTTACCGAGCGACTGGCTGGCAGCCTTCAGAGAATAAGAGAGCTTTGCAGTACCCTTGGAGCCGTTCTTGGTGGTGATCAGCACGACACCATTACCGGCCTGGGCACCGTAGATAGCTGCAGAAGCACCGTCCTTCAGCACTTCCATAGACTCGATCAGCGAGGGATCCAGATACTGGATATTGTCAACCTTCAAACCATCGACGATGAGCAGCGGACCGAGGTTACCGGAGTTCGAGGAGTAACCACGAACACGGATGGTAGCAGCATCACCAGGAGAACCTGTGTTGATGATCTGCACACCAGAAACCTTACCCTGCATGGCTGCACCGGCATCAGAAGTAGAAAGGTTCTTGATGTCATCACCCTTCAAAGAGGCAACGGCACCCGTCAAGTCACTCTTCTTCTGGACACCATAACCGATCACGACCACGTCGCTCAGGGTCTGAGAGTCTTCCTTCAAAGAAACGGTGATGTTGTCACGGCCATTCACCTTCACTGTAGCGGTGGTGTAACCGATGTAAGAAATAACCAGCGTTGAATTGGCATTGGCCTCAACACTGAAGTTACCATTGAAGTCGGTAACAGCACCGGTCTTGGTACCCTGTACTTTCACACTGGCACCGATGATCGGTTCACCTGCTTCATCGTTTACCGTTCCCTTGACTACGCTCTGAGCCATCGCTCCCAGTGGGAACAAACAGAGCAGGAACAGAAACACTAACGGCTTTTGTAGTGATTTAAAATTCCACATAATTTAATTAATTAGTTAGGTAATTGTTATTTAAAATGTAGATACATTCACATTATTATATATAATATATGTTGTTTAGGGCCACGCGTAATTCGTTTGCAAAGATATTATAATTTTAACTTAACGACTTTGCAAAATGTAACACAGTTTTTACAAAACGTAACAAAGTCTTAAAATGTTACACAAAAACAAATCTTTTGTTACATCTGGATTAGCAAAACAAAGCCTCCGCGCGGCAGACAAGCGACCTGCGAGGGCAACTGTGTAAGGGTACTAATCTGCCACTGTCCCGTGGCATCATCGGCAAACATTTGGGCGCATCGCTCCCCACTTCCCAGGAAACTCAGATCAGTGGCGAGTGTCTGCGGCTCGTCGGAACCATTGATGCCAGCCACGTACCAGATATTGCCACTCCTGCGGGCCAGAACAGCACTCTCACCCGGATAACCGCTGACATAGCGAGTCTCATCCCAAACGGTAGGCAACTGTCCGAGGAAGGTCTGCACCTCCTTGGGCTGTGCCAAGAAACTCTCCGGACGATCGGCCAGATGCTGCAAGCCACTCTCATAGAGCACGGTGAGCGCCAACTCATGGGCCAGCGAGGTGATATGCGGGTGCTGAGAGTCACTGAAGGCACAGGGGGTATAGTCCATCGGTCCGATGACATTACGGGTAAAGGGGAGCGTAGCGTTATGGCTGGCGGCTTTCTTCGTAAAGTGAGGCACATTATTATACCACTCAGCACCATAGACGCCCTCCGTCGATAGCAGGTTCGGATAGGTGCGCTGCCAACCACGGGGAATGGGAGCACCATGGAAATTCACCAGCAGGTGGTGACGGGCTGCACTCTCCAAGAGATCCTGACAGTAATCCATGTTCTTCTGGTTGTCGCCAGAGAAGAAATCGATCTTCACACCTGCCACACCAATCTTCTCGCACCAGGCAAACTCCTTCTCACGATCCTCAGGTTTATTTAAACGATACTTCGGACCTGGAGCACCATCAACCCAGCCTATAGACGAATTATACCAGATCAGCGGTTTGACACCCTTAGCGTTGGCATAGGCCACAGCATCCTCAATGGTCTTACCTTCGTTAGACGCCACCTTATCCATCTCGTCCCACTCGGCATCGATGAGCACATAGGGTAACCCTAACGCAACGGCCATATCCACATATTTAATAATAATAGAATAGTCGTTGGAACCATGATTGTTGGCCCAATAGATCCACGACACCACACCAGGCTTAATCCAACTGACATCCTCCAGCCGACTCGGCTCACTGACGTCAGTCACTAATGTGGATGCGACGATGTCGGCCAGTTTGCCGATGATGACCACGCGCCAAGGTGTATGCCAATCACCCGTCAGCAACAGGTCGTTCTGATCTTGCCTGACGCTGAACACTTCACCTTCATTAAACAGGCTCGACGCACTCTGGCGTCGCTCGATGTTGGCCTCGGTGATCAGGGCAAACACGCCGTCGATAGGTTCCATGAGCAACGGATAGCCCCAGTGGGTGTTGATTTCATTCGTCTCAAAGGAACCACCAAAGCCTGCCAGCGTCTTCACGTTGGCAGTGGTCGTCATCGGGAAGAAGCCCTCATAGCCGTCACTCCACTGCTGCATCCACCGTTTTGTTCCCTCGGGGATGATATAGGACGTATGTTCAGCGGGCACCTTGCTGTCCTGCAGACCCGTATATTCGTA
>JAFYPG010000036.1 GCA_017547605.1 Prevotella sp. | reverse complement strand
TTCACAATACGAATAGCAAAATCTATACTTTTTTCTGCCACTATATTATTATCAGCCATCTTCTCTGTCGCAATTATCCATTATCCATTATACATTGTCCATTAGAAGTTTGCCAATGCAAACTTCGAGACTCTCCTCCCAGTAGGGGACTTCGATGCCGTAGGTTTGTTTAATCTTTGTCTTATCGAGTACGCTGTAGTGCGGACGGTTGGCGGCTGTGGGATACTCCGAGGTATGGAGCGGACGCACATGGCACTGCGTGATCCCTGCAATACGATGGATAGCCTTTGTGAAGTCATACCACGAGATGACACCCTCGTTTGAGAAATGATAGATGCCCGGCTTCACACCCTGATTAATCGCCGCGAAGATTGCCACGGCGAGGTCACGGGCATACGTCGGCGAACCGATCTGGTCGAAGATCACGCCCAGTTCCGGCCTTTCCTTCCCCAAACGGATCATTGTCTTCACGAAGTTATTGCCGAAGGTGGAGTACAGCCACGCCGTACGGATAATCATCGTCTTCTGACATGCCTTCTGCGCAGCCTCCTCACCAGCCAGTTTCGTACGTCCATACACACTGTTAGGACACACGGGATCCGACTCCACATAGGGCGTATGATTCGTACCATCGAACACGTAGTCCGTCGAGATCTGAATCAGCCAGCCGCCACGTTTCTCTACGGCCGCAGCCAGATATTCCGGTGCAGTGGCATTCAGTTTCGTACAGAGTTCCTGGTTGTCCTCCGCCTTATCCACAGCGGTATAGGCGGCACAGTTCACGATACCATCGATCTCATGCTCATCCACGAATGTCTCTATAGCCTTCTGATCCGTGATATCCAGTTCTGCCACATCCGTATTAAAATAGGTATGCTGGGGGTTCGACTCCTCCAGCAACTGCATCTCATTTCCCAATTGGCCGTTACAGCCCGTAATCAATATCTTCATCCTATTCGAATTTCAAGCCTTCTTCCTTATCCTTTTTATAATAGTCTGAGAGCATGCCGATAAAGGTCGATATCTCCTTCACAGCATGCTGCGTATCAGGCGATATATCTTTCTTCTGCAGGCGCAGCATCATCACCCCGTAAAGAGAATTGAAACAGGTCTCGATCTCATTCTCCTCCTTGTTGGCACCACGGTTACGCAGTTCCACGATATACGGCAGCACCTTATAGTACTCCGTATTGTAGAAGGGAAACTTCGACGACTGCAACAGTTGGTCGTTCAGTTCGATGAGCATCTGCATCGTCACCTGGTTGATCTGCAAGTGGCCCTTCTCACGGCACCCTTCCTGATTCATCATACGGATGAGGTTACCAAACCAGTCGATCTCCTCCTCTTTCTGTTCGTCCGTAAAGTCGAAGCGCTCCACATACTCCCTTTTGATACGTGTCAGCGAACAGTCGAACGCACGTATCGTATCCTCTATCTGCCACATATACAGCAGATACTCGGCAATATTCTTCTTCCTTAATTCCTGTGCTACAAACATAATCAAAAGAATCTAACAAGATTCGTCGTGGTTCCTAAAAGCATGATGATACTGCCGATAATCACGGCCACACCTATCACCTGATTGATAATCTTGATACCGTTGGTATCGAACTTTGTGCGGATCTTATCCACCAGCCACGTCAGTCCCCACCACCACAGCAGGGCACCACCCACGATACTGGCAAAACCCACGAGCATCTCAAACGGATGGTCAGGCAGCACGAAGGCAAACTGCGCATACATGGCCAAAAAGAGGAAGATGATCAGCGGATTGGAGAACGTCACGAGGAATGCCGTCCAGGTGTTATACCATACCGTACCCTTCTGCTGACCGCTCTGGTGCATATTCCTCGTGGGATCCGAACGGTAGGTATAGAGTCCGAAACAGAGCAGCATCACACTACCCACGATCTGCAGGTAGAAACGATTCTGGTCGTTGGTGATGAAGTCCATGACGAACGACATACCGAAGCCTGCGAAGGCGGCATAGATGATATCACTGGCCGCTGCCCCTACACCCGTGGCAAGACCGTACCAGCGTCCTTTGTTCAGCGTACGCTGCACACAGAGGATGCCAACGGGCCCCATCGGAGCACTGGCAATCACTCCAATCATCATCCCCTTGAAGATGAAATCTAATATATTAATAGGTATGTGTATCGGCATATCGGCTGCAAAGGTACAAAATTATTCCGAAACGACGGTGCGTTTCGGAATAATTCTTTGGATTCATCGGATAATTACCTTCTTACCCTGACGGATATAAATACCCTTGCGTAGAAGCGTGCCTTCGAGTCGGCGTCCCTGCAGGTCATACAGGACTTCGGCCCGTCCGTCTGCCTCCACACTGCTGATGCCTGTTCCATCGCCTACAGTAAGGAAGACCTCGCGTGTGGGCATCTGACTCCAGT
Source organism: Prevotella sp. (assembly GCA_017547605.1). Lineage (GTDB taxonomy): Bacteria > Bacteroidota > Bacteroidia > Bacteroidales > Bacteroidaceae > Prevotella. Next base: position 3,437 of record JAFYPG010000036.1, on the reverse strand, counting down.
TACTGGTCAAGCGGAGCCTGTACTTCCCGTCAGGAAGGGTAAAGGTCAGCGGTATGATATCCACGACGGCCATCTGTTCGTTAGCCGGTGTAGCAAACGAGAGTTTCTCTTCACCTGCATCCACCACCTCGAAGGTATTGTCATCATACAGTTTCTGCAACTCCCACTGGGCCAACTCATTACCCGTAAAATCTGTTGCCTTGTAAGGATAGCCCGAACTGTAATGGAGGGAGAGTTCCACCGGACTGCCACTGGTTACAATCGAGTCGCCGCTCACCCGGATAGACGGACTGTCTTCCACCGCGAAGCCAGCAGACAACCTCCAGTTAATGTATTCCACCTCACTGTCGCCCATGACAGCCCCAACAAATAACAACTGGTACACACCACCTTTTGGCAGCGTATAAACATTAAGAACAGATGTACTGTCGCTCTCACCCACGTCCAAACCAGCAATCGACTGTATGAAGTCTTTTGGAATATCAAATTGGGTCTCGGCAATGACCGTATTATTGGCATCAGCCAAGAATCCCTCAAACAACAAACGGTCACTGAAAACACAACCCTCAGGAAGTTTGGCGTCTGGAATCTTTTTCAGCATAATCGTATGTTCATACTTACCCGGCACAAGAGCCATATTCTCATTAGGCACCAACTCGAAGTCCTCACCGAAACGTTCCACAGGAATCAGGTGATGACTCATGGAGATATATTGATTGATGGTGCGTAGCGTGTCATTCATCTGAATGATGGCAGCATCCATATAATATCCTTCCGGCGTATATAACTCGAACAACACATTTCCCCTGGCCTTCGGCACGAACGACCAGGTCACGTCCGTATTCTCTCCAGCAGGAAGATAGGCGCCACACTCTATCCAGTCACCCACATTATCCTCGCTCGCATCATCCGGATCAGTAGAATCACCCAGATAAATAGGCAGCAGATACAGACTTTCATTAACCTCACTACCAGTGTTATGAAGCGTCAGGGTGATATCACTCCGTTCTGCCAGATAACCACGTCCCTTAGAGATAAATGCCTTGTCGATGGTAAGTTGCGGAACGGACTTACCCAGGAAGAATTTGCCATCGGCTTTCTTGCCTGCCACGACGAAGTATTCCGTACTGCCAATCATCTGCCAGTCACAGCCCTCTATACCCAACTTCACCATCGGATAGAGCGCATACATCGTTGAATTATCAAACCAAGTAGAGTCAACGCTGACGAATTCTCTTGTTATACCCCCTTCCGTCAACTTATCTTCGGCGGTAAACAACGGATAGAGGGCACCTTCTTCAGAACGGAGGCCTAAGGCGACACTAATAGGTATTCCCTCATAATCCGCACAATAGGTCATATACATGATGCCAACCTGATCCACATCTGCTATCCAGGGTACATTCCACAGCGAGACAGAGGGGAGAACGGGTTCATACTCCTGAGCCTCACTGGCAGGCTTCACACCGATCAGACAGTCCTGACCTATGCAAAAGCCTATGCCTGATGAGCCAGAACCGGCACTTGTATTATTATAGGGGTTCAGCACCGACAACGAGAAATAGCCGTCATCACTTCCGTTCCAACCCCAGTTGATATGGAAGAGGCCCTCACCGTCATAGCCGTCACACACGAAAGAATGTCCACCATCGTCAGAAAAGCCGCCATACTGCACAGGGCGCCCTTCAGCCAGTTCATGATAAACTATAAGTTCCCATTCTGCGATGGAATAGTTCACGCGGAAAATGTTCTCCGCCCCTTGATCGTAGCCGAAATACTTGCGCAAAGCCATAAGCACAGGTATATGGTCGGAACCAGAGAACTCCGGGGAATAGGTCATCCTGACAGACTGGCCGCAGTAGCGCATCAGTTCCGCCACGGCATTCTGCTGGTCTGCCGTACCAGGATTCGCATTGGTATAGGTGTCCAGCATCTTGTCCCATGAGAATGTGACGGAGGGCAGGGCATCCAGATGGCAAGGTTCCGAAACGCCCTCGAAGGCATACTCGAAATCGTAGGCAGGAATCTCCTTGCAAGCCTCCTTCGGCCACTGATGATATGCCATCACCTGAGCCATCGCCGTAGCCACACAGCCTGTGACACTATACGCATTCTTATAAGGCTCATAATCTCCTTTATAGACAGGACACTGGAAGCAATAGGGAGCACCCTGATCCCATTTGGTCTTCAGCAGCGGGGCTATAGCCGTCATCGTACCTGCACGCGTCATGGCCCTGCCATCAACAGGATTACCATCGACAAACCGATGATTGCCCAGCGAAGAAATAGCCTCATCATAGCTCTTCAGCCACCACTTCATCGTAGCAGGCATATTCTCCCAGTCGATGTGGCCACTGTCACTATAACCCAGTACGGGCAGCGCCCTACTGTCACCACTGGCAATCACATAACCGCCACCGTCCAGATTGAAGGCATAGATCTTCTCCGCTCCCACCCTCGCAGGCGTCAGTTGGACATCCATCGGTTTACCTGGTCGCGCTTTGGCACGGTCGGAAGACTGGAGATACTGCAGGACGCGCGCCTTGGCATCCTGTTCTGAAATAGCCTGCGCCCAGACCCCTTGTGCCAGAACAGCCAACAAAAAAACAAAAAATAATCTCTTCATACGCTTAATAGTTTTTTCCAATTTGGGCAAAGATACGAAAAAATCTTAAGACAGACAACTATTTCACCCTTATAAAAGGTTAATTTCCGTAAAAACAGTGGAAAAATGGGGCTTTTTTACTAATTTTGTGGCACATAAACAGAAATATCAACAAAACAATAAAACTTAAAAACAATATGAACGAACAAAACGCAGCAATCAAACCGTACGTCATCGGTTTGGATTTAGGAGGCACAAACTCAGTATTCGGCATCGTGGATGCCCGTGGTGAGATCAAGGCAACGACAGCCATCAAGACAGGCGGTTACGAGAAAGTGGAAGACTATGTAGATGCCTGTGTAGAGGCCCTGCAGGTCATCATTGAGCAAGTCGGTGGTATCGACAAGATCAAGGCCATGGGTATTGGCGCCCCCAACGGCAACTACTACAACGGTACGATCGAGTTCGCTCCCAACCTGCCCTGGGCTCACAACGGTGTGGTGCCCCTGGCTAAACTCTTCAGCGAGCGTCTGAACAAGATCCCTGTCGCCCTGACGAACGATGCCAATGCCGCTGCCATCGGTGAGATGGTTTATGGCGTGGCCCGTGGCATGAAGAACTTCATCGTCATCACATTAGGTACTGGTGTAGGTTCTGGTATCGTGGTGAATGGTCAGTTGCTCTACGGCCATGATGGTTTCGCAGGCGAACTGGGCCACGTCACGATGGTACGTGGTGAAGAAGGCCGTATGTGTGGTTGTGGACGTAAGGGTTGTCTGGAGTGCTACTGCTCTGCCACGGGTGTGGCCCGTACGGCTCGCGAACTCCTGTC
>JAFYPG010000035.1 GCA_017547605.1 Prevotella sp. | reverse complement strand
GGTTCGTTCATGAAGTTATGCTCGATGAGCCACTGGCGTACGAACTCTTTCGACAACTGGCGCTGCGGCTCACCCTTGGCGAGTTTCTCCTCATAGCCCTCGGCGTAGAAGTAACGGCTAGAGTCGGGGGTGTGGATCTCGTCGATGAGATACACCTTACCGTCGCGCTTGCCGAACTCATATTTAGTATCCACGAGGATCAGTCCGCGCTTGGCGGCGATCTCTTGTCCGCGGGCGAAGATCTTACGGGTGTAGTCTTCCATCACGGCATAGTCCTCTGCTGACACGATACCCTGGGCGATGATCTCCTCCTTGGAGATATTCATGTCATGTCCCTCGTCGGCCTTGGTCGTCGGGGTGATGATAGGCTCGGGGAAGCGCTCATTTTCCTTCATGCCGTCGGGCAGTTTCACCCCACAGAGTTCACGGCAGCCGTTCTTGTACTCGCGCCAGGCAGAACCCGTGAGGATGCTGCGGATAATCATCTCCACACGGAAGCCCTCACACTTCAGACCGATGGTCACCATCGGATCCGGTGTGGCCAGTTTCCAGTTCGGACAGATGTCGGTGGTGGCATCGAGGAACTTGGCGGCAATCTGGTTGAGTACCTGTCCCTTGAAGGGAATACCCTTCGGCAGTACCACGTCGAAAGCCGAGATACGGTCTGTGGCCACCATGACCATCAGGTCGTCCTTAATGTTATACACATCACGTACCTTACCGTGATAGACACTCTTCTGTCCTTCAAAATTGAAATCAGTCTTTGTTAATGCTTTCATTGCTATTTCGTTCTTTATCAAAATTTTCGTAGGCGTTGACGATGCGCGTCACCAGTTTATGACGTACGATGTCACGGCTGTCCAGGTTCACCACACCGATGCCTTCCACATTATTTAATATATGCAGGGCTTCGATCAATCCGCTTTTCTGCGAGTGGGGCAGGTCGATCTGCGTCATGTCACCCGTGATGATCATCTTCGTGTTCCAGCCCATGCGGGTGAGGAACATCCGGATCTGGGCCGGGGTCGTGTTCTGTGCCTCGTCGAGGATCACGACGGCATCGTTCAGCGTACGACCGCGCATGAAGGCCAGTGGTGCGATCTGAATGACGTGCTTCTCCATCATGTCCTGCAACTTCACCTGTGGTATCATATCCTCTAAGGCATCGTAGAGCGGCTGCAGATAGGGGTCGATCTTGTCCTTCATGTCACCTGGCAGGAATCCCAGTTTCTCTCCAGCCTCCACGGCGGGACGGCTCAGGATGATCTTCTTGGCCGTCTTCTCCTTCAGGGCCTTCACAGCCAGGGCGATGCTCAGGTAGGTCTTTCCCGTACCTGCAGGTCCCACGGCAAACACCATGTCATGGTTGTTGTAGGCCTCTACCAGCCGCTGCTGGTTTTCCGAACGGGGTTTGATGGGGCGTCCCGACATGGAGAAGACGATCACACCCTCGGGAATATCGTCCTTCGTGCGTTTGCCCTTGATGATATCGAGAATATCCTCCTCCTTCAACGAGTTGAAGCGGAGCACGTGCTGCCGCATCTTTTCCACATTTTCCTCGAAGGAACTCATCTGTTCCTCGTCGCCCAGCACACGGATCACATTGTCACGGGCAACGATGCGCAGTTTGGGATACAGCGAACGGATCATCTGCAAGTGTCCGTTGCCGACTCCGTAGAAAATGACGGGGTCAATATCCTCCAGCACAAGATGTTTCTCTATCAATTGAATATTAATTATTAATTTGCGTGCAAAATTACAAAATAAATTTGTAACTTTGTGCCCGAATAGGAAATTTCTTCATGAAACTGACAAAAAAACGATATTTGCAGGGCTTTGCTGTCGTCGTGATTCTGCTGGCGATTGTCAGGTGGATATTCCCCGGGGTGGCTGCCAGTCAGGCTAGTCCGGCTAACCCTCCTAGTCCTACTAGTTCTGCCAGTCCTGCTAGCCTGGCAGTCACTCCTGTCACTCCCGGCCATAAGCATCGCATCTTCTCCGTGCCGAGTTATACAGAGGCCTTCCCTGATACCAACGCCGTGCAGTTGGAAGCCGCCCACCAGTGGGGCGTCACCCCGGTGAAGAACCGTGAGGATGCTGAGTCGCGTAAGCGTGAACTGGTCTATATCGGTGCCAGTCCCTATTACCATGTCGATCCGCTGTACTCCAGCATCCCGTACCTCGTACCCCGTGCAGCCGTGTTGCTGCAGGATATCGGAAGGGCCTTTTTCGACAGCCTTTATGTGAAAGGGGTACCCCTGCATCAGTTGATCGTCACCAGCGTACTCCGTTCACAGGACGATGTGGTGAAACTGCGCCGTCGTAACGGTAATGCGACGGAGAACTCCTGTCACCTCTACGGCACGACCTTTGATATCTGCTATAACCGCTATAAGACGGTGGAGAATCCGGATGGTCCCCGTCGTCGTCAGGTACAGAGCGATACACTGAAGTGGATACTCAGTGAGGTACTGCGCGACATGCGCCAGCAAGAGCGTTGCTATATCAAGTATGAAGTGAAGCAAGGCTGTTTCCACATGACGGTGAGATGAACATTAAAGATTAAAGATTAAACATTAAATATTAACTTAAAACCCTAAGATTATGAGATTAGACGGAAGAAGAGAAAGTTCCAACGTGGAAGACCGCCGCGGAATGAGTGGAAAAGCAATCGCCGGTGGTGGTATCGGCGCAGTGATCATTGCAGCCCTCTTTGCTTGGATGAGTGGTGGCAACCCTCTTGAGGCAGGTCTGCAGGCTGCCCAGCAGCAGATGACGGCTCCGACGGAGACCGTTGGTGAAGAGAACTTCACTGAAGAGGAGCAGGCCCTGGCCAGCGACTGCAAGAAAATCCTCGCCTCTACGGAGGATGTGTGGGGACAGGTGTTCCAGGAGATGGGTGGTACCTAT
>JAFYPG010000034.1 GCA_017547605.1 Prevotella sp. | reverse complement strand
TGGCAGCACACGACTGGGTCATATTCTCCATGATACCTGCTGGTGCTAACAACATGTCATCAAGGAAAATGTTGTCCTCGCGCACGACCAACTCCGTTATCGCCTCTGCCTCTTCGCAAGACAATACCCTATCCACCATCACAAAGGGAGGGCGCTGGGGTATGAGACTGGTAATGGGAATGTCTCTCAATGCCATGACGAAACTTAGCCGACCTTAGATTCTATATAATCATAGAACTGGGAAAGCGTCTTCACATCGGTCATCTCCTGGGGCTTGATCTTAAAGCCGAAGTTCTTGTCCACGATGACGACGATATCCACGTAATCAAGGCTGTCAATGCCCATGTCCTCTTTCAACTTAGCCTCAGGGAAAATGTTTTCCTCTTCAATTTCCAAGTCCTCAATCAGGAAATTCTTTACCTTTTCTTCAATTTCAACTCTTGTCATTTCTTTTATTTTTGATTGTTACTGTTTTGATTTGCAACTAATCTACCCAGATATCTGAATAGTTGAACCATTGCAGGGGATAAGCGTCAAGCAGTCTCTCCATCTCGGCTGTGTATGCATCGGCTAATTGCTGTCTCTGTTCCCCTCTGGGCAATGATTTATCGTAATATAATGGTGTCATATAAGCCGTATATGAGCCGTCTTTCTCCTTCATCGCACTCACCATCAGGACATCCAGTTCCCTTGTCGTGGCAAGTGAGAGAGGTCCCTTGGCCAGATTGACCTGATGACCGTGTATCGATGAGGTCACCACTTTATGCTTATTCATGACTCTGTCCAAGAAAACGCTGACAGCCTCACCGTTATCCAGTGCATCTACAATTTCCTCACTGTGAGAGGTCTCTATGCCGACGGGGATCATCTTCATATTCATATCCCCGAAAGAAGCCTGACGGTAACTCATCAGTGATTGTTTCTCTCCTCCGAAGACAAGGATATTACAGGGTTTGGTAAGATGGAAGGAATAGCCTACGATCTCACTGCAGCCAATATGTGCATTCAACATCAGCATCGGTTCCGGCCTTGACATCATCTCCTTCAAGATATCGTCTCCATGGTAAGTAATCTGGAGTTTCCTGCCAGCATACATCGCGAACTTGTCTATGACCGTCTGACCAAAGATACAGTGGTTCTTGTATGTCGCCTTCAAGGACTTCCAACGACCATATTCTCTCTTCTGACGGAAATAGCGATAGGCGATCTTAGCGCCGGGGCTTAAGACCAATGTCACGGGAATAACGCAAACCGACATAAAACCGTACATGACTTTGATATTCACATGTTTCAGTAGGCTGATCAGCATACTGAACATCCTGGCATTGCCGTAAGTCGTTCCCTCTTTTTTTCTCGCGCCTAAGCCCATTATCTACACTCGTTTAATACTTCTTGATCACCAATGCAGAGTTCGTACCTCCAAAGCCGAATGAGTTACTGAGAACATAATTGATCTCCGTATCAACCGTCTTTGCAGCAATATTCAATGGCTCGGAATACTCATCCGGCTCTTCAAAGTTGATATTCGGAGCAACAAAGTTGTTGCGCATCATCAGGGTGGAATAGACGATCTCACTGGCGCCTGCCATCCAACACTCATGACCCGTCATGGACTTGGTGCTGGAAATGAGCGCCCGTTCTCCATTGAAAAGACGGTTCAAGGCCTTCGCCTCATACATATCACCCTGTGGTGTTGAAGTGGCATGGGCATTGATATAGTCTATGTCATCGGCTATAACACCAGCATCTTCCATGGCACGCGAGATAGCAATCACGCACCCTTCATCACTGGGCTGGCTGATGCCACCGCCATTACTTGAGAAACCATAGCCACAAACTTCTGCCAAAATGGTCGCACCGCGCTTGACAGCATGGTCATATTCTTCCAGTACGAGAGCAGCAGCACCACCACTGGGAACCAAACCATCACGGTTCTTGTCGAATGGTCTCGAGGCCTTCGTGGGGTCGTCCATCCTGATGGAGAAGGTATTCAGGGCATCAAACGATGACATCGCATAGATGTTCACTTCCTGAGCACCTCCGCACAGTACCATGTCTTGCAGACCCTGTCTGATGAGCATATAAGCCAGACCGATGGAATGAGAGCCGCTTGCACAGGCCGAACTGACCGTGAAGTTAACACCACGCAAGTGGAAGATTGTGCTCATGTTCATATTGACAGTCGAATTCAACTCCTGGAAGACCAATCCGGAACCTACCAAGGCTGAGTCGTGCTTCTCCTCCATAATCTGGTTGGTGCTGACAACGGCCTTGGCAGAAGAATCATTTCCGAAGATGGCACCCACCTCATGGCTTAGCAAATAACTATCATCGATCTGGGCCATCTCAAATGCTTCCCTACTGGCCATATAGGCATATTCAGCCTCCTCAGACAGTCCCATGCGCAGTCTGCGATCCAAGAGGGATTTCAACTGGGGACGCTTGACGAAGCCAGTAAGACCAGACCGATAGCCATAGGTCAACCGCTCCTCATCCAAACCTATTCCGGATCTCCCGTTATAAAGAGAATCCTTGACTTCTTCCAAATTAGTACCGAGACAGGACCAGATGCCCATCCCTGTTATTACAACTCTTCTCATAATTTCTTCTCAATAAAAGCCGTTGGTATATAGGCTGTAGAGACCAGTCCCACTTTTGACAAGGAGACAATCACCCTCTGCTGCCCGGAAACTCTGGCGACCCTGCCTTCGACACCACAGAACAGCCCATCTATCACCCGGACCCTGTCACCATCCTTGTAATGGCACTGTGAGGGTTTGACGAATAGGATATGCTCACTCTTGCTGACCGTTGCCCTGATGAAGTTGATCATTTCAGAATTGGAAACAATCAGTGGGGGATTAAGATTATCACCATTCAACTCGAAATGGTTATAGTAATAGGACAGATAAGACATGGCAGGCGTCCTTTTGACATATTCCTCTGCCTTCTCTGCCGTGGTGTAGGCAAACAACAAATTGGGAATCAGATACTCCAAGACCTTTTTCCGTCTTCCATTCACTAATTTCTGCACATAATGCTGGGCTGCATACGTATAGGTTCCGTCTTCCACGAGATAGTCTGAGGCTTTCTCCACTCTTCCATAGGAAACACGAAACACATACCAACTTTTATTTGGGTCTGGCACATATTTTACCGACACCCCGTTTTGTGAGCTTGTGGCTTCGGGGAGGGCGTCGGAGGCAAGTCCGGCGCTTGGAGGATTGGCCTCGCCTCCGCGAGTTTTTACATTAGACAATGTGCCCATGAATGGATTTTCCCAAATTCGGTTGCAAAAGTACTACTTTTTTATGAAATAAAAGAAGCTAATTGCAAAAAACTTCACATAAAGACAGCCCCCGGCGTAAAGCATCCTTTCGCCGGGGGCTGTCATCGTGTGTGCAGAATTACTTCTTGCGGTTGGCCTGAACGAACTCAGCCATCGAATTGATGGACTTGAAGATCTCCTTACCAGCCGAGGGATCCTTGATCTTGATGCCGTAGTTCTTCTCCATCATAATGATGAGCTCCAGTTCATCGATGGAGTCCAGGCCGAGACCTGAGCCAAACAAGGGGGCATCGTTCTCGATGTCCTCGGGCTGAACATCCTCAAGATTCAACACTTCAATAATCTGTTTTTTCAGTTCTAATACTAATTCTTCCATATTACTTGTTGATTTGGTTATTTCTCTATCAGATAAACGGATGCCTCGAAATGATCTGCATCCTCACAGTCGAGCCACCCACAGATGGCACTCTGCGTCGTACCGTCGAGGAAGGAAGCCTCAACCGCGGCACGGATGGTTGCCTCATCATACGCGTCGAGCACATAGAAAGAGGTCTCACCATAGTAGCCGTTACGAATGGCGATCTCACCCGTCACGATATTAGGCAGGGTATAGACGAACAAGGCTGGACTGGGGAAATAGTCGTCTGGCCGCTGGATCGTGTCCTGATACTTACGGTCGTTGGTCACAGAACTGCTGTGGTTGAACAGGATAACGGCACGGTCTTCCGAGTCCTGATGGCGGTCGCCCTCTGCCTGCAGGAGCAGTTCGGAGGCTATGAAGCCCAACTTACAGAGTTCATCCATCTTGAAGAACTTCGGATAGTCGTTGATACGAGCGCGATAGATCTCCGTCAGCATGGCTGTTCCCTGTGCCTTCGTACCCAATGGTTCACCATTCAGTTCCACGCGCTCAGGTGTGATCTTCACCCATTGTTTGGTCGTCATCGCTCACCTCCTTTCTCAAACAACATGGCGGCATTACATCCACCAAAGCCCGACAGAAGTTTCAGGAAAGCCCTCTTGTCCGTCTGTTCGTTCTGGGCTGACACACGGACGGCCTTGGAGACACCCAGTTCCTCGAACCCACGGGTACCCAGTATGCAACCATCATTGACGGCCTGCATCGACAGGATCGTCTCCAGCACACCTGCGGCTCCCATCGTATGACCATAATAGCCTTTGAGGGAGTTGACGGGCACGTCCTTCAACCCTGCCCTATTCACGGCCACAGCCTCCATCTCATCGTTATAAAGCGTGGAGGTGCCATGCACATTGACAAACGCCAACCGTTCTGCGGGCATCTCACCCATGGCAGCACGGATAGCCCTGTAACTGCCCTCCCCCGTTCGCGACGGGTTGGAGATATGATGGGCGTCATTACGAACAGCACCACCCACGGCCTGCCACTCGTCAGCCCCTATTTGATCCACCTTGTCATAGATAATCGTCGCAGCAGCCTCACCGAGGTTCAGTCCCACCCGTTCGATATCAAACGGTCGGCACTCCATGGGCGACAAGGCCATCAGTGACTGGAAACCACTGATGATGAAGTGCGACTGCACGTCAGCACCGATGACCACTGCCGAATCACAGGCGCCACTCTCTATCAGCCGCATGGCAATGATCTGCGCACTCAGGCCCGAGATACAGGCATTGGAGACCACCAGGGGCTGGTTGGGATTACCGAAATAGGCAGATACCATACGGGCAGCAGTACCCAGATGGACCCTGTCCTCCGGGAACGACTCTGCCTGCGCATCCAACAGTTCAACATTACCTTTCGTCGTGGAAAGCACGAACAACACTCTGGGCGACGCCGGGTCGATCGTTGTCTGTGCCAGTGCCTGACGGGCCGACTGGATGGCAATGGTCTCAAAACGGGTATAGCCATCGAGACGCTCCACCTGATCCCAGTCGAACAGCGAGGCCGTGAAGGGATTAGGCAGTCCCATCGCACCTTCATAACGGCGCAGACGACTCCTACCCTGCCTGACGCTGGCATAGTTGTCTGCAGTCGTCAAGCCCAGGGGCGAATAGATATTATCTGCAATCCTGCGTATCATGTCAATTGATGGCGTCTATATCTGTCTCTGCAATTCTCATCTCTCCTGTTGCAATGGTCTCGTCACCGACTTTCACTTCAGCGAGCACCATTGTCAACTGCATCATTTCCTGAGTCACTTCTATGCTGGTAGTCAGCACCTCACCCTGTCGGGCCGGACGTATCACCTGCAAGCGCTTCACACTGCCGATGAACCCCAGTTTCACATGCTCCCCATGAACATGTAAATTGATGTATCCCATACGGGCAGCACAGGTCTGCGCAATGTTCTCTACCAGTGCACACGGGTTCAGCACGCCATCCTCCTCCAGGAAGATGTTATCCTCCCGCACGGTGAAACTGGTCGTTGTCACCACCTCGTCGTAGTGGGTCAGGCGGTCTATCATCACAAACGGCGGCCGCTGCGGCAACAGCGTCAGCACGTCGATATTCTTAACATCACTGTCCTGCATCATGATTCCAAAACTCATAATAGTTAAACCACTGCTCAGGGTATTGCCTCAGGACGGTCTCTATCTCACTGGCGAAATGCTGGGCGAGATTGGCGGCCTGTTCTGTACGGTTGGCAAACTGACGATCGTCAGTCTGTATGCGCCTGATATACACCTGATAGCGGTAGGCCGACACCTTCATCACAAAGGTGGCGATGGTCGGCACCTCCCTTTGCAGGGCCATCATATACGGCCCAAGGGGGAAACGGGCACGACTGCCCATGAAGTCACATTCCACATAGCGCGGTGATCCGAAGATACGGTCACCCGGGATGCTCACGATCTCACCACTGGCCAACGCATCATTGATCAGGAAGATATGCGACATATCCTCACTCATGGGGATCATGTGGATATTGTTCTCTGACAAAACCCTGTTTCGATTCTCCATCACGGCCTTGGCCTCACCAGGGAACACCAGCGCGTTATAGCGTTTCTCCGTCGCCTTGAAGGTATAGCCAGCCACCTCGTAGTTGCCCACATGACAACTCAGGATGATAAAACCCGACTCCCCACGGCACAACTCCAGGTATTTGTCATAGCCTTCCAGTTCGAACTGGAACTCCCTCCCTGCGAACACGGCAAAGCGGTCGAGGATAATCTGTCCGAAGCGATAGTGGTTCAGATAGACGTAGCGGAACGACTTCCATACACCGAAGCCCTGACGCTGGCGGAAATAGTGGTACATGGAGATGTACCCTTTGTGGGCAAACAGCATATAGAACGGGATGACGAAGACGGCCATGCCTGCATAGACAAGCCGGAGGTTAATATAGCGAAACGCCCAGATAAGCACTCTGTGCATCCAGGTCATCCCGCCGGTATTACCGCGCCATTCACCATGTTCCAGCTGTTCCGCCATTCCCTTACACTAACTTGCTCTCAATATAGTCACAGAACTGGCTGAAGGTCTTCACCCCAGCCATCTCCTCCGACTTGATCTTAAAGCCGAATTCTCTCTTGACGATCACTGGGATATCAACGAAATCAAGACTGTCGATACCCAGGTCCTCTTTCAGCAAGGCCTCAGGAGCGATCTTCTCTTCGTCGATCTCCAGATCGTCAATGAGGATTCCCCTGACCTTCTCTTCAATTTCCTTTCTTTCCACAATTATCTAAGTTTAGTCTTTAACTTTACATACGATGATGGAATGGCCCTGTCCCAAGTTGTCGTGGATGGTCTCCACCTCCATACCGGCCTGACGGATGATGCGCACCATATCGTCGGTATTATACATCTTACTGTTGCCATTGGCCAGTGCCGTAAAATACAGGCTGGTCATTGTCAGACAGAAGGCAGCGGGCTCAAAGCGCTGACGGTCCCAGAGGGTCTCCATGATATACACACGACTCTCAGAATCCATGATCTTGGCGGCACGCTCCAGAATGCTCTGGATCTCGTCCTCACCGAAGCAGTCAAGGAACTGACTCATCCAGATGGCGTCGTAGTGCTTGTTCGTCGGGAACGGGTTATTGCGGTTCAGCAGGTCGGTGGGATAGGCATCGATGCGGTCTGCACCAGGCTTACCTGCCGTCTGCTGCTTCATCATCTCTACCTGCTGGGGCAGATCCATGATCGTGACACACACATCCTTGTCATAGCCGACGCACTGCATGGCCCAACGGCCTGTATTGCCACCGACGTCGAGCAGGGTCTTGGGCTTGTTGCCAAACACCACCTCCAACGCCTGCTGGAAAGAACTGTCGGAATAGAAATGATCGAAGCCGAACCAACTCTTCTGCACCTGTTCGGGCAGTGAGGAGAGTCCTTCGTAGATCGTGGGCCAGTCACCGAAATGCTTCAGTCCGGCGGGCTTGCCCTCCTTCAGTGCCTCTTCCAGATGGAACCAGCCTTCGTAGTTCACGTCGTGGTTGAAGTCAATGTTCACGCGGGTTGCGGGATCGTTGATGAGGAACCAGCCCGTCTTGGCCAACTCGAACCGCTCACTGTCCTTATCGACAATCACGGTTCCGATACAGAGTGAGGCTTCCATCAACACCTTCACGGCATAGACCGACAGCCCTGTCTTCTCTGCCACCTCAGCAATGGTCATACCCTTGTCACTGTCGCGGAGCATGTCGAGGATGCCGAACTTCAGCATCAGTCTCGATGCCTGGAAGACGATGGGTCCCCAGGCGATCCACTCCGCCCTTGCCTGTGCCTCACGGGCCGACAAGTGCTCTTTCGTATAAGCTTTCTCTAATGCGGGAGATAAGTTCATTTTATTGTCTTTTTTTGCTTAAAATTCAGTTCGCACGCATAATTAGCGTGCAAAGGTACGCATAATAATTGACTTGCGCAAAAAAAAGACTAAAAAACTGCATTTTACTCCCCAAATAGGGCGGGCAGATCATAACCTGAGTCTTCGCCAGAGCCAACGGGGAATCCTCCGCCAGAAAGCAGTCAGCAAGCGCCATTTCCAGTCGATGATACAGACGTGCTTTTTCTGATGGACAGCCTTCACGATGGCCTTTGCCACTGGCTCGGGCTTCATCAGCATCGGATAATGATGGGTGCCCGAGAGCAGATCAGTGTCCACGAATCCCGGACGGATATCCGTGAAGCATATCTTCAGCCCTTGGGCATGGGCCAACTGTTCCAGCGCCTGCAGATAGGTGGCCTGCATGGCCTTCGTAGCCGAATAGGACGGGGCTGGTCCCAGTCCCTTCGTACCCGCTATGGAGGAGATGGCAGCGATATGTCCACCTCCATGTTCGGCGAAATAGCGATAGGCTTCACCAATCATCCTCATAAAGCCCACGGCATTGGTCTGCACCGTCTTCATCTCAATGTCTTCCGTCAGGTCACGGTTCTGTCGTCCGACACCTGCAGCATAGAAAAAGAGATCCATACCTCCGACGCTGGTTATCAATTGGTTAAGACCCTCTTTGGACGACTCCTGAGTTACGTCGATCTGAGCCGTTTTCACCCGATCTTCAGCCCCTTGTTTCAAGGTCTGCAGACGATCCTCCCTACGGGCGGCCACACCCAGTGTCCACCCCTCTTCCTTCAACAGACGCGCCACCTCATAGCCAATGCCCGAAGAGGCGCCTATCACGATTGCTTTCTTCATCTTTCTATCTCTTTACCAACCATAAGGCAACACGATATTTGCCACCTCATGGGCTTTCTCAAACAGCGGAGCAATCTCCTCGTCCGTAAAGCCAGCGATACCACAGCCGATGCGGGTAACGAGGAACGTCAGGTCCTGACGGCTCTTAGCGAACTCGATGAACTCATCCACATAGGGTTTGATGGTCTCCACCCCACCCTGCATCGTGGGAATACCATAACTACGCCCCTGCAGACCTACGCCCTGGCCCATAATGGCACCAAACTTCCTGTAGGCGACCCAGGCTGCTCCACCCCCATGCATACCTGCCAGGTTACTGCCGAAAACGAAGATCTCATTCGGCCCTAACGACGTGATCCGCTCTGGGGTTGTCCTTTTCTGTTCCATATTTATTTAGCTTTTGATTAGTTTCAGAATCTGTTTGTCCGAGGCATGAGGAAGAAGGGTCTTGAAATGGGCAAAAAGCCGATCAAAAGACGCTTCGGGCGTACGGGGGCACTGGCACGCCTCGCGGCCATGAAGTTGCTCTGGTGTCGTGAGCAGCGACCAACCCCAGCCATATTCGTTGCCATGCTTGTCTGTGGGATAGACGAAATCCTCCGTGACGACGCGACAGGCCATCTGCAGTCGGGTGACGTAGCCATCGAAACGACTGCGCATCTTGGGCCCCGTAAATCCACAGGCTGCACGCAGTTCACGGGTGATCAGCGGCCCCTGTTCCTGTAAGGTAAGCAGGATCGTCTCTTCGATAGAACCCTCTGAAGGCGCAGGATGCAGGTGGCGACGATAGTTGCAGAAGTCAGGCCACCAAGCCTTACTGATGAAGCCTGCCTTACCAGCGAAGAACTTGCCATAGACGCAGTTGCCATCCGTGATGATCGGGCCCTTCCACTTCCACAGCGGCCAGTCCCAGCCGCCATCAGGCAGCATCACGTAACGACAGTCGTCAGCCACCATCTCCTCTGCCGAATAGCCGTGAATCCCACTATCCAGCAAAGGCAGGAAACCGATCTCCTGGATCAGTTCCATCACCTGGGCGCAACTGTATATCTCGCGACGCTTCATGTCCCTGTTGTCTATCTCGTCCACGGCATCGGGGGCGGCAAAGGACGCCCCTGCCTCTCCATCCGTTTCCTGACAATCCTATCACGGAGATCCTTCAAAGGATCACCATTCTGGCCATAAAAACGACTTGCCTTGAAAACGAAGTGAGACTGCGAACTTTGGCCCTGATGACGGAGCATCAAGGATTGGGAAACGTCCGTAGCCTCATGCTGATTGCCTGCAACTGACGTCTGCAGCAAACTTGTATGAAACTGGACAGCCAGAACACTCATCAGATCGACATTCAAAGGCGGTAACTTGGGGAACCTGTCAGAATACTTCAAAGCGACGACGGGA
The DNA here is from genome assembly GCA_017547605.1 of Prevotella sp. Lineage (GTDB taxonomy): Bacteria > Bacteroidota > Bacteroidia > Bacteroidales > Bacteroidaceae > Prevotella. Next base: position 714 of record JAFYPG010000034.1, on the reverse strand, counting down.
TCCGTCTGTGCCATTGCTGTTATCGTTATGCAGACGAAGGCGGCTGCTACCATCAGGATTCTTTTCATAAGCGTCGTTTTTAGTTAAATGACAATAGATCTGTTTCTGTTTGCAAATATATGACTTTTTTCGTTAAGTTCCAAACATATCCAGAACTTTTTGCGGCAAAATTACTCAATGAGTATTGAAAATTACTCAATGACTATTTCGGATTACTCATTGAGTAATTTCCGAAAAGTACCCCTTATTTGCCGGGCCATGAAATTTAGGTTTATCCTGGGTCGGGGATTTTCGGGAAACGTATTGTTTTATTTTGTATCTTTGTCGCGCAAACAATATAAAAAAAGGAAATTATGCAGATCATTAAACAGTTTCTTTACGGAAAATGGACAGTAGTGACAGTATTGACGCTATTTTTCTCAAATTTCTCACGGGTACTGTGCGCGCGCATAATGCGCACAGGCATAATGCGTACGTACCTGCGCGGTACGCGTGAAAAGTTTGCGTTTTTTAGTGTCAATACTGTCACTGTCCAAACAAAAAACAGATGGTGGGGGTGGGTGGAGGATGATTCCCAAAGTACTCACGCGTACCGCATACGCGCAGTACGCGTGATAAGTTTATATTTTATCCTCCACCCACCCCCACCCTTTACACAGAAAAAAGGGCACACAGGGGCCTGGCCCCGATGTGGCCGTCAAAACTCATAGACTT
>JAFYPG010000033.1 GCA_017547605.1 Prevotella sp. | reverse complement strand
CTCCCACTTTTGTTGTTATATGCTTGATTATAAGATGTTTATTTCGAGTGGTAGATAATAGGAGCATGGGAGTAAATGTCAAATACTTGGAAATTATATGGAAAAAGTCCTGTAAAAATTTGGTTTTTCAAGTATTTTTTTGTATCTTTGTAGTCGATTTCTGAACACAGAACCAACACTATATGGAAACAAATATCAAAATCAACCGCCTCAAAACTGAGTTTGACTTTTCACTGGTACCCACATGGTACGCCATCTGCACAAACGACCATTGTCCTCTCAAGCAGGACTGCCTGCGCTATCTGGCAGGTTCGAATGCTCCTGAGAGTCTGGAGACGGCGCTCTGTGTTATGCCACATATGGCAAAAGACGGGCATTGCCGGCTGTTTGACAAGAAGAATGTTGTGGTGATGGCTGCGGGGTTCACGACTCTTTACGACCAGGTGTTGAAGGCAGACTATACCAACATGCGAAAGACCATTACAAAATACTTGCACGGTGTCAAGATGTACTATGAGTACAAGGACGGCAGAAGAGCACTCAATCCTGAACAGCAGAAGTGGATCAGGAACTATGTCAGCAGCCTGGGCTACGACTTCGAAGTGAAGTTCGACAGGTTCTTCGAGGCCTACGTGTTTCACCATCAGGCAGCATTGTAGTGGAAGGGATCTTCTCTAGCAGTGTTTTCTACGTTAGAAAACGCTGTTTTCAGCCTGAGAAAACACTGTTTTCTGATTGAGAAAACAACGATACTCACCACCGGTTACGCCAATAGATCGATGCAAATTGAATACAAGGAACTACCATTATGAAATTATCACTCGTACTAAGAAACAAGAAGAATGCTCTCAAGTTGTCGGCTAAGACGCTGGAGAGCTTTATCGAACGTATCAAGACCGACACCAAAGACGGGGCCGTGAGTCGTCGCCGTCGCAATATCTCCGTGTATGGCGAAGATACCAGTTATGACCAGCAGTTCCCCTCCCATCTGATATACCCGTCAGTGGAATGGACCAAGGATGCCAACGACAACTTGCAGATGTTGCGGTTCAACGGATTAGTGGCGCTGACCGTCGTCAATCTGCTACGACCTGAGGATCTGCAGACCGTCAAGCAGGCAGCCCAGATCCTGCATTATACACAGGCTGCCTTCATCGGACCTTCGGGCAGGGAAGTGATCATCCTCGTGAAGATCGACGGTGGAAACCCTCAGCCTACGGGGGAGGAGGCCGATGCCATCTGTAAGAAAGGTCACGACCTGGCAGTGTCGCTCTATAAGGGTATCCTGCCAAGTGTCATCCGCGATGAAGAAGCCTCAACAAGAAGTTGCTTCCGCATGCCACTGGATCCGGAGCCGTATTACAATCCCAAGGCGATGGCTCTTAAAGTGCCCCAGAGTCCACTGCCTCAGAGTCACGATGAGAAAACGACGGAGCAACTGCCTGTCTCCGACAACCACCTCTATACGCAATACGAACAGATGTATCGCAGGGCTGCCGATGACGCCTTCATGGAGATAAAGACTATCGATGGGGATACACAACAGCAGGCCTACATGACGGCACTTGCCCATAAACTCTGCGAGATGGGCGTGCCAGAGGAAGAGGCTGCACTGCATATACGAAACCACCATCAGTTCAAGCCCGGTTTTGACCTGCAGGAGATGCGGACTATCGTAGATACGGTCTATGCCGAGACAGGTGCCAAGAAGAAACCATTCGACAGTTCGCTGGATACAGGGACGGAAACTCGTCGTTTGGTTGACTTCCTGACCACGCGCTTCCAGTTCCGTTTCAACACGATGATGGGTTATACGGAGTATCGTCCTAACAACACCTATTACGTAGAGTGGCAGCCTGTAGATGATCGCGCCCTGAAGGGCATCACGATGGAGGTGCGCCTGGGAGGTATCAATGCTCGTGACAATGACGTGCGCCGCTACGTGCAGTCGAACATGATCCGACAGTACAACCCCATTGGCGAATACCTCTGGGCACAGTACGACAAGTGGGACGGCAAGGATCATATCCGTCAGTTGGCTCGCACCGTCCCCACGAATAATCCCCACTGGGAGGACTGGTTCTACACGTGGTTCCTCGGCATGGTACACCAGTGGCAGGTGAGCCATCTTGCGAAGTATGGTAATCAGACCGTGCCGCTGCTGATATCCGCACAGGGGTGGAACAAGTCAACCTTCTGTGAGTCGTTGCTGCCACCAGAACTCAGTTGGGGGTACACGGCCAATATCGACATCAGTGAGAAACGCCCGGCGCTGCAGGCCATGGCCCAGATGTTGCTCATCAACCTCGACGAGTTCAACCAGATATCTCCCAAGACTCAACAGGGGTTCCTGAAGAATATCATCACGCTGTCGTCTGTCAAGATCAAGCGACCCTATGGCAGACACGTTGAGGACTTCCCTCGCAGGGCCTCGTTTATCGCCACCACCAATCAGGCCGATGTACTGGCAGACCCCTCTGGCAACCGCCGTTTCTTAGGAGTGGAACTCACTGGCCCCATCGACGTGAGCACACCTCCCAACCATGGGCAACTCTATGCACAGGCCATGCAGGCGCTCCACAATCACGAGCCCTATTATTTCGGGCCAGAAGAGACAAGACTGATCATGGAGGAGAATCGCAAATTCAGTCTGAAGACGGCTGCCGAGCAGTTCTTCCTGGATTATTTCGAGCCTGTCAGGAACGAAGAGGAGGGAGAGTGGATGAGTGCTTCGGCTATTCTGGCCTTCTTGAAGGATGAGGTGGGGGTAAGTCTGCTGAAATCGCCCAGTGTTCCTGCGTTTGGCCGGAAACTGTCGGCTATTCCAGGCATCTTAAAGCGCGATACCAGTAGCAATACGCTCTATTTAGTTCGTAAAATCCGCTGATTATTTAGTTTGCTGCCACTCTCGGAAATGCTACCACTTTGCTTAATCGCCTCATACTAAGCAGATTATAAAGCAAAGTGGCAGCATGGCAGTATTTTGGAGTAAAAACAAAAAAGAGCCGCCGAGGCGGCTCTTTCTATTATGCAGAATTTACAGAGGCCGACTATGCCTATGCTGAGTACAGTCTGATCTCTCTCTCATTGCCCCCGATTAATTCTTATTCCTTATTATATTGGAATACGGATAGAACTTTTCTCCGACTCTGATTTCGATTCATGTGCGTGAGTCTTAATCCTTATTCTTATGGAATACGGATAGAACCGCATGTCAGTATGTGGTAACTGAGGTGAAAGAAGTGTCTTAATCCTTATTCTTATGGAATACGGATAGAACTGT
>JAFYPG010000032.1 GCA_017547605.1 Prevotella sp. | reverse complement strand
GATCTTTTCCTTGCGGTAATCGAATTCGTCCATGATGAACGGATAGCGGCACAGTTCTTCAAACGGGTGATTCAACGTGGCGTGCATCAGCAGCTCCTCGTCTTGGAAGACCCCCACCTTGGTCGAGATCATTCCCGGATTAATAGCTAATATTTTCATAACGGTCAATTATGCTACAAAGATAAGCATTTATTTCGAAACGAACAAATAAATCGTCAATTATCAGTCATAATATAAGGTACGCATTGGCGGATTTCTACGGGGATGGTCTCTACCATGAGGTCGTCCTTTTTGATGCACAGACGCACTATACAGGCTTTGCTGTTGATGGGCTTCGGTTGGTCGAAGATAAAGTTGCCAATGCTATAGTAGATCTTCTTGCCCTGAAACTCCTCAATGGTCTGGAGGGTATGCGTGTGGTGACATATCAGCATATCAGCACCAGCCCGTATCAACTGATGGGCCTCCAGACGCTGACTGGGTACGGGTTGCAGGGTATGCTCGCCTCCCCAGTGGAGTGATACGATGATGACGGCGGTGGAATCTGTTCTGCGGAGACGGTTGACGCGTTCCAACAGTGAGTCCATGGGTTCCTGACTGACGCAGGGTTTGTCTGGGAGATAGGCGTAGTTCTCAAGTGCCAGCCGCAGGGAGGCCACGAACCATACTTTTCGTGGATGTTCTGCCAACAATACGGGTTGCGCGGCCTCGTTCATATTCTCGCCAGCACCGATGGGTACCATCCCGGCAGCAAGGATGTTACGTTTGGTGTCGAGTAGTCCTTCACGTCCTTGGTCGATGGAGTGGTTGTTGGCCAGGTTCAGGTGGGTGTAACCATGACGTTGCAGGGTGTCGAGCCATTCGGGTTCTCCTCGGAAGATGAACCGCTTGAAGACGGGAGTTCCGATCTTTGTGGCAGGACACTCCAGATTACCCACGACGAGTTGTGCAGAACGAAACACGGAGTCGATACCATCAGAAAACAGATGATCGACTCCGTGATGTTCTATCACCTGACGCACACCACGGTCTAAGAGGATGTCGCCAGTGAAAAGGATATCCAATGTGTCGGCGTTCTGGGCCGACACACTGGACATCAGACTAACAGCCAGAACTGTAGAAATAATCCTCATTGGCCTCCGGCATTTTCTTCAGCGGCACGATGATACGTTTCATCCACTCAGGTACACCCTTACGCGGGTTCTTTTCCAATTGCTGCTGCCACTCCTCGTCGGTGAGGCGCGGTGCACTGAGGGGCTGGGTGAACTCACGATAACTCAGTACGGCACCACGTGTCAGATACAGATAACCGTCGATCTCCACGACGACATAGATCTCGTCGGCAAGACCTACGGCTTCGAAGAGGATGGACTTATCAGGATTGTTGTCGGCATTGGCGGTATAGACATCGGCGACGAGTGCCACCTTCTTGTCGGCACCCTCCACATTGCTCCAACCGTCGAGATACTGGTCTGGCTGACGAACGAGGTCTAGGGAGATATTCTCGAAGGTAGCACCGATACATTCTATCTGGTCGTATTCCTCATCGGTGATCGGCGTACCGGCGAGTTCCTTCTCACTGATGTTCAACAGGAACTGTGCTTCCTCACGCAGACGATTGGTAGCGTCACTGGCTTTCTGGGTCAACATCTTCTGTTCCTTCAGCAGATTCTCGGTGTTGTCGAGTAGTTCGAGGGCTTTCTTCCAGAAGTTGACGTTGGGCTCCACATAACCCTTTACCAGTGGCTCAGGCAGACCACCACCGCCACACTCGGCTCCGAAGGGTTGTTTGGCGTAGAGGATGGCATCGTGCTTCAGTTCTGCCCATGAGGCAAGCACGGCATTCATATTCTTCTTGTCCCACTCGGGAGTGACCATGAAGTAGGGCAGGTTCTCGCCCTTGTCGTTGAGCACCTTCAGGGTGTTCATCCACTGGGTGGCGATAGTCTCCTGCCAGTCGATCTCCTGCATGCGTTTCTTCATCTTGTCGAGGGCGGGCTTGAAACCTTTCCACTCCTGTTTCTCCTCCATGAGGATCTGTTCGGCGGCAGAGACGCCCATGGCGGCGAAGAAGTCGAGTCCCTTAGGTATGCCGCGCAGAGTGGGTTTGTTGTCGTAATCGACGGTCTTCAGCAGTACTTCGGCATCGGGCTGGTAACGCTGTGGCATCAGACAGATCTTATTATGACTGGTCTTCTCAAATGGCGGACGGATGCGTGTCTGCTCGTTGCCGATCTTCTCGAGGGTATTCTTCAGTTCGTCCATCTTCTGTTGGTTGGCAAGCAGACTTTCGAGCGGCAGTCCTGTCTTCTTCACCTCAGTGATGACCTGTGGGATCGACAGGTTGTCAGGCTGTCCCATGAGGAAAGTGATGAGTTTGTTGAAGGTGTCGTAGTTCTTCTTGGCCTGCGGATTGTTGTCCAAGGCATAGGCCATCACCACGGCTTCTTTCACCTCGTCGGGATTATTCATGCCGAAGGGTACGCTCTGCAGCCACATCATACCACGGAAGTAGCGCTGTAGTGTCTCATTACGGGAGTAGTGACCACGGGGACGGAAGAGACTGTAGGCGAATTCAATCTCCTTATAGTCCTCCATGAAGTCACTGATGTCGTTCTCGGCTTTTATGGCCTTCTCCACCTCGGGCTTGGCCTCTGCCTGTTCCTCGGGG
>JAFYPG010000031.1 GCA_017547605.1 Prevotella sp. | reverse complement strand
GGACAGGCACGCTGTGAGGTCAAGCCAGCAAACGACCTCACAGCGTGCCTGTCCCCGTGTGAGGTGACGGGATCCGTCCAGTGCTCTGTGGTATAGTGGAGGTCTGTGAGTAGTTCAGGGAGCAGGCTTCGGGCTGCCTCCATATTCTGCTCCTGCTGGCAGTTCGATGCCAGACAGAGCAATACCTTGTGCATCTCGTTTGTCATGATTTGGGTATTTCCAGAATGAATCGGCAACCATCCTTATAACTGGTGTCGATGGTAAGATCACCTCCCAGACTGCGGGCGTGGCGCTTTGCCAGTGGTAGTCCCAGTCCAAGACCCTCCGACAGATCGTCAACCTTTGTGAAGGGATTGAATAGCATCTCCTGTGCGCCTTCAGGCACCCCTTTTCCCTTATCCTCGACGATGAATCGCACAAGATCTGAATAGGTGATACGCATTGTAATGTGTTGACCGTCAGAATACTTGGCGGCATTATAGAGCAACTCGCGCAGCGTACGCATCAGGTAGAGATGGTTGGTCTGCACCTTGAAGTTGTCATCGAGATCCGTCAGGAACTGGAGATTCGTATGTGGGAAGTGGGCACGGGTATAGTTGATACACTCACTGGCTATCTGATTGCAGGAGACCAATTCGTTTTTCTGGCTCATCAGTTCCTCATTGATGCCAGAATCCGAACTGTCGAAAAGCATGAGCACCATACGGTTCAGGTGCAGGGCGTTGTGCTTCATGCTCTCCGTAATCTCTGCCAGATCCTCCTTGGACAGTCCAGGGCTGTCGTGCAACACTTGGGCGAAGCCCTGAATGATGTTCAGTGGCGTACGTATCTGGTGGGATACGTTTTGTATGAAGATGTCTTTCTGTCTGATGGCCTCCTTGACCAGTTTCGTGGTGTAGGCCAGTTCCAGGTTGCTCTTCTTGGTGTCGGCAGCAGTCTGGCGGATGTCAGCCACATGCGTGTTGATCGACTCCTGCATGGTGGCAAAACTGTTCTGCAGCATGCCGACGACATCCTCACGATCTGTCTTAGGGATGGTTAGGTTGTATTGACCATCAGAGATTTTTTGCGAGGTGGCCAGGAGTTCCTTCAGCGGTGTGATGGCCTGGTTCACGCCATAACGACAGAGCCAGAGGATCACGATCAGTCCGATGATGGTAAGCACCGTGATAAATAAGAACAGATGATTGTAGTTCTTCAGGATCTCCCTGTCAGGACATACCAGTGCCATTTTCCAGTTAGTGCCAGTGACTGGACAGTAGCACATGTGATACGTCTCTCCATCTATCTCCACGTGGGTGCTGCCCTCCTTATCCTGCGAGATCTCGTGGGCTATGGCTGTCAGGTTGGCATTCTCATGGGGATTGATATAAAACCTGCCGTCGCTTCCCATCAGCAGGAAGAAGGCGCCAGGGTAGGGAGGCTCGGCGGTATTGATGGTCTTGTCGAGATTGCTGAGTGAAAGGTCTGTGGATATCACGCCAATCAACTTGTCGTCCCGATACAAGGGCTTGTTATAGGATGCGATGATCTCAGAGTTGGAGAGCGAGCCTTCCGTGTAGTCGTCGTAGGGATCTATCCAACAGGCCTTGCCCGATGTGGCTGCAGCCCGATACCACTCCTTACTGTAATAGTCGTAGTCGGCCTCTCGCTTCGTGATAGCCGAGTCGCCTTCCTGGACGGTATAGGCTGAGAAGCGTCCTATGGCGGGGAACATATCCGGTTCTGCCGTGATCGAGCAGCCGTTGACATGGCGGTTCAGTCTGACGATGCGGTTTGTGAGTGTCAACAGCGAGTCTGGATTGAAGTGTTCTATGGCATACCACGTGCTTGAGTTGGCGGCCGTCTCCACGATGGTCATGTGGTTCCTTAAGCGCTGCATGGTGGTATTGAGCGTGCTGACGGCCCGTTCCTGCGCCTCCTGGTGGATGGCTTTCTGCGACTGCACGAACACGAGGCCCATGGATATCAGGAAGATGGGGATGGCCATCAGCAGGATGCTCACCATGAGCTTGGTTGCCAGTGTATCTTTGATCTTACTCATGGTTTTCCTCCTGTTTCTGTCTTGTTATCTGCTGTCTGCAGCATATCCTTCAGCACTTCCACCATCACCTTGCTCTGCTGACTGATGGTGTCGATCACGGGTTCTGCCTCCTCCATGTTACCGCTCTCGTATAGGTCGCAGAGCGAGGTGACGTTGGCGGTGATCTGATTCGACGGTTCCACCATCTGGTTGGTCATGTCGTGCAGGAATACGGTTTTCATCCTGTCGGCCGTCTGCGCCTGTTCGTTGGCTTTGGCCAGTTCCTCATTGCGCTCTTTCAGGGTGGTTGAGAGCTCTTCCAACTCGTCGATGTGCTTGGCCAGTGAAGCCTGCATGCTCTGGAAGTGCCCCTGCAGTCGTCCTATCTCGTCATTGCGGTTGGAAGAGGGAATCTTCTCGTGGTAGTTGCCGTTGGCAATACGCTTAGCGTAATCCGTCAGCATGATCAGTGGCAGCAGTTGGCGGTGGGTGATGGTGCAACATAGCAGGTAGAAGATCAGCAGACCTACGAAGGCAATCGCCATCAGCATATAGAGCAGGTTGTTGAACATGCCGAAGATGTCGTCGTTGGGATATACCACGCCAACGCTCCAACCCAGGTCTGACGTGATGCGTCCTGGTGCAGCAGCGCGCCTGAAGGGCTTGTAGAACACGTGCCACTTCTTGCCATCGACATAGAAGGGCTTGTATCCCTCCTCACCGGCTACCATGGCTTCGGCTGCCTCCAACACAGTGTGGTCAGCTCCTTTGTGCATCTGGTAGAACACGGTCTGGTAGTTCAGTTTCGTGGTGTCAGGATGCACGATGTACGAACCGTTGTCAGCCAGCATCGTACTGTATCCGTTGGGCGATGGCTTGGCGTCCAGCACGATCTGTGACAGCAGACTGATGGGCAGGTCGGCAGCCAGCACCCCCACGCACGCCCGACTCTTGTCGTAGATGGGCAGACAGAAGGTCACCAGCGGCTCGTCCTCCGTCGCTTCGTTCTTCAGCGGGTCCGTCCAGAGGGCGCGTCCTGTATTCACGGGTTCTGAGTACCACACCTGTTCCGTGTAAGGACGGTCGGTAAACGTGGTCTGCGTCACCAACTCTGCGTCCCTATTCGTATCTATTTTGTAATTCTTATGGTGCACATAGACCATCGACAGTTCTTTGTCAGGATAATAATAAGGTTTGAAGGCGATGGCACAGCCCACGATGTGGGGATTGCCCCTCACGAGTCGCTCGCAGTAGGTGGCCATCAGTTCCGGCTCGTCGAGATGCCTCATCATGTCGAAATAGATGTTGCCAGCCGACTGCTCCACGCTCATCAGGATATTGTCGATCTGCTGGGAGGTGCCCTCCAGCGTCTGCTCTGCGTCGCCACGGGCCTCGGCCTTCATGGCCAGCCACGAGAAATGGAACATCACGATCAGGGCCACGATCAGCAGCATGCCAATCGCCAACACCATCATCAGACTCAGTCTGATTGACAGCGTCTGTTTGATCATCCTTATCCATTTCATGGCCGTGTGAACATTGTCTGAAAGTTATATATGGTGCAAAGATAATATATTTTTTTGAAATAGGTGTGTTTTTCCTTAGTTTTTTCTCTTTTTCCTAAAATAATCGTATCTTTGCGGCTGATATGAAGAAGCATTTGATTTCAACAGTGATGGCACTGACGGCATTGGTGATGATCGTTGGGTGTGCAACGGCAGAGGAGCGGGCTGCGAGGGCAGCAGAACAGGCAAAGACTGTGAAGGCAGCCCTGCAGGAGAGGAACTATCAGATCGCGGTCAACAGGATGTATCCCTCGCGAGGCGCCAGCAAAAGTCTCTCTTACGGCTATTCCGTCGAGGTGCGCAATGACTCACTGATCTCGTACCTGCCTT
>JAFYPG010000294.1 GCA_017547605.1 Prevotella sp. | reverse complement strand
GGGATATGGCCGCACCCGTCTGCTCATCTGGATGGGCTTTGCCATGAATTTCCTGTTCGTGGCTTTTGGTGCTATAGCAGACTGGATCCCTGGGGCTTCCTATTGGGATGGTGAGGAAGGATTCCACCAGATTTTTGGATTGGCTCCCAGAATTGCAGGGGCTTCGTTTCTGGCCTTTATATGTGGCTCGTTTATCAATGCCTATGTGATGAGCAAGATGAAACTGTCATCAGCCGGCAAGAACTTCTCATATAGGGCTGTGTTGAGTACGGTCTTTGGCGAACTGACGGATTCGATTATCTTTTTCCCGTTGGCTCTGGGTGGTGTGATTCCCTGGGAGGAGATGCCCTCGCTCATCATCACACAGGTCACGCTGAAAACACTCTATGAAATACTCGTGTTGCCAATGACGATCCGTGTGGTGAAGTTCACAAAGGCGCATGATCACGAAGATGTCTATGACGATAACATTGCCTATAACATATTTAAAGTGAAGGAACTATGAGAGAAGACAACCTGAATGCCCTCGGCAAGAAGACGGAGTATAAGATGGACTATGCTCCTGAAGTGTTGGAAACATTTGTGAACAAGCATCCAGACAACGACTACTGGGTGCAGTTCAACTGTCCTGAGTTTACTTCCCTCTGTCCGATTACAGGACAGCCTGACTTCGCGGAGATCAAAATCCTGTATATCCCTGGAGAGCGCATGGTGGAGAGCAAGAGTCTGAAGCTTTATCTCTTCAGTTTCCGTAATCATGGTGATTTTCATGAGGATTGTGTGAACACGATCATGAAGGATCTGGTTAGCCTGATGGATCCAAAATATATAGAAGTCGTCGGTCTCTTCACCCCACGTGGTGGCATTTCGATTTATCCCTATGCCAACTACGGGCGTCCCGGCACCAAATATGAGCAGATGGCCGAGCGCCGCCTGCAGGAGCATCAGATGATACCTTTTGGGGGTTGAATAGTCAAATAATCAAAAAAAAGCATGGAAACTGCACGGATTTCCAATATTTCTTACTATATTTGCATTTTGAAGAATCATCATAGCAAGAAAAATAACTTAGAACAATGGCAAAAAAGAAAATCCAGTTCAGTCTCGTGTATCGAGACATGTGGCAGAGTTCAGGCAAATTCCAGCCTCGTAAGGACCAGTTGGAGCGCATCGCCCCAGTGATTATCGATATGGGTTGTTTCGCCCGAGTGGAAACCAATGGTGGTGCTTTCGAGCAGGTGAACCTGATGGCAGGTGAGAACCCCAATCTGGCAGTGCGCGCCTTCTGCAAGCCTTTTAATGAGGTAGGCATCAAGACACACATGCTCGACCGCGGTCTGAATGCCCTTCGTATGTATCCTGTGCCCGATGACGTGCGTGCACTGATGTATAAGGTGAAGCATGCCCAGGGTGTGGATATCACCCGTATTTTCTGCGGATTGAACGATACCCGTAATATCATCCCCAGTATCAAATGGGCGAAAGAAGGTGGCATGACGCCTCAGGCCACGCTCTGTATCACCACCTCTCCCGTGCATACCGTAGATTACTATGCCGCTATCGCCGACGAGGTGATCGCTGCTGGTGCGGAGGAGATCTGTCTGAAGGATATGGCCGGTATCGGACAACCCGCCATGCTAGGTGCCCTGACAAAGGCTATCAAGACCAAACATCCCGATATTATCGTACAGTATCATGGTCACTCTGGTCCAGGTCTCTCGATGGCCTCTATCCTCGAAGTGTGTAACAATGGTGCCGATATCATCGATACCGCCATCGAGCCGCTCTCTTGGGGTAAGGTCCATCCCGATATCATCTCCGTGCAGTCGATGCTGAAGAACGAGGGCTTCGAGGTGGCAGACCTGAATATGAATGCCTACATGCAGGCCCGTACGCTGACGCAGGAGTTCATCGACGACTGGCTTGGCTATTTCATTAATCCTGCCAACAAGCACATGTCTTCACTGCTCTTAGGCAGTGGTCTGCCTGGAGGTATGATGGGCTCGATGATGGCTGATCTTGGTCCTATCCAGAAGATGATCAACAAGGAGCGCGAGAAGAAGGGCGAGAGTGCTCTCACGATGGACGATATGCTCGTGAAACTCTTCAACGAGGTAGAGTACGTATGGCCAAAGGTTGGATATCCCCCACTGGTAACACCGTTCTCACAATATACGAAGAATATCGCTCTAATGAACCTGCTCACTATGGAGCAAGGTAAGGGTCGCTACGTGATGATGGATGACGCTATATGGGGCATGATTCTTGGTAAGAGCGGTAAGGTGCCTGGCACCATTGCACCTGAGCTTGTTGAACTGGCTAAGAAGCAGAACCGCGAGTTTACTGATGCAGATCCTCATACATTGATTCCCAATGCGCTTGACAACTTCCGCAAGGAGATGGATGAGAATGGTTGGGAATATGGACCAGATGATGAAGAGTTGTTTGAGTTGGCTATGCACCCAGAGCAGTATCGTCCCTTCAAGAGTGGTCAGGCCAAGAAACAGCTTCTTGCTGATATCCAGAAGGCTAAGGACGCCAAACTTGGTGGTGGTCAGAAGATTTCTCAGGAGGAGATCGATGCCCTGAAGCATGCCAAGGCCGATGCCGTGAAGTCTCCATTGGACGGTCAGCTCATCTGGAGCTTTGGCGGTGAGGGCGTGCCTGCTGCGTGTATCGAGCCGTTTATTGGTCAGACCTACAAGGAAGGTGATATCTTCTGTTATCTGCAGACGAAGTGGGGTGAGATCGTTGAGATCCCTGCTGCGCTGGGAGGCAAACTAGTGGATATCAGTGTGAAGCCAGGACAGAAGATCCGCCAAGGTGACACCATTGCCTGGATAGAAAGACAGGCATGATGGACTATCTGGCTATTATCAATGAGTATTATCCGTCGGAGAATGATCTCCGGCGGATATTGCTAACGCATAGTCGCAGTGTGGCAGACCGCTGCCTGATGATTGCCCGCAAACATCCGGAACTGCGCCTCGACACGGAATTCCTTGAGGAGGCAGCGATGCTTCATGACATCGGAATCTTTGCTTGTGACGCTCCTTCCATCCAGTGCTTTGGCACAGAACCATATATCTGTCATGGCATCATTGGGGGACGTCTGTTAAGGGATAAGGGACTTGTGCGCCATGCCCAGGTCTGTGAAAGACACACGGGTACAGGCCTGTCTCGTGAACAAATCCAGAAACAGAATCTTCCCTTGCCTCTTGAAGGTCTGTATGAACCTGATACGCTGGAGGAACAAGCGGTCTGCTATGCCGATAAGTTTTATTCAAAAACGCATATAGACTTGGAACGTACTGTAGAACAGGCGGCACGTAGTCTGGAGAAATTCGGCGAGGCGGGTCTTAAGCGCTTCTTTCGTTGGGTTGACATGTTTGAATAAAATCATTAATTCAGTGATAATCTGTGTTAATCTCTCACGGAAATAAGATTTTATTTGTACTTTTGCACCCGTGAAAAGGAAATCAGCCTTGGTTCTAATGTTCTTTGTCATCATAGTAATGATGGCGGAAGTTCCCTTGTCTTTCATTAAAGGGAATAGGTTACAACATAACATAGATGATTCTCTTTTCGTTGATAGTCTTTTCACCGATAGCCTTTTGTCCAACAGCACGTTTTCCGATACCATCCTTGATATTTCTCAGGAGGCTACGGCCAAACTGAAACGCGATACATCTACCATGGACTCCCTTGAACTTGCAATTTTCAAGCATAACAAGGCAGTAGATGACTCTCTTAAGTTGGACAGTATTAATCGCAGTAAGAAGAATGGTATAGACTCTCCTGTCGAGTATGTCGCGAATGATTCCTTGACCTACAACGCAGCCTCCGGACTGGCACACCTTTATGGAGAGTCGAATGTGAAATATCAGAACATGGATCTCTCTGCTGATCATATTTACATGAGCCTTGACAGTAATTTAGTCCATGCAGATTCCCGTATTGATACGACAACGAATCAGCCTGTCGGTTCCCCTGTATTCAAGATGGGTAGTGATACGTATGAGACGGGAGAGATGGCTTTTAATTTCAAAACGAAGAAGGGCATTATTGAAGATGTATATACTCAGCAGGAAGACGGTTATCTGACTAGCGAACTGTCCAAACGGGGGGCTAATGGCGAATTGTTCCTCCAGCATGGTCGTTATACGACTTGTGATGATCCACACCCCGATTTCTATCTTGCTCTCTCTCGTGCGAAGGTGCGCCCTGGTAAGGATGTGGTGTTCGGACCTGCCTATCTGGTAGTGGCTGATGTGCCACTTCCCTTGGCTATCCCTTATGGTTTTTTCCCCTTTACGAAGAGCTATTCCAGCGGTTTTATCATGCCGACCTATGGTGACGAAACCGAGCGTGGCTTCTATTTGCGTGATGGCGGTTACTATTTCGCTCTGAGTGACAAAATGGATCTGAAATTGTTGGGCGAAATATATACAAAGGGCTCTTGGGCACTTTCTGTAGCAACAAACTACAAAAAGCGCTATAGATACAGTGGCTCGTTTTATGCCAACTATCAGAATACCCTGAGAGGAGAAAAAAACATGCCAGACTACCAGAAGCAGACAAGTTTTAAGATCCAGTGGAGTCATCGTCAGGATCCTAAGGCTAATCCCTACAGTTCGCTTTCTGCCAGCGTTAACTTTGCGACTTCGAGTTATGAAAAGAACAATTTGAACTCAATGTATAATCCTCAGGCGATGACGCAATCAACGCGTACTTCGTCTGTGTCTTGGCAAACAACTTTCTCTAGTATTGGTATGTCGCTTAGTTCGCAGATGAACCTTAATCAGAACATGCGAGACACAACGATTGCCCTGACCATGCCAGATGTCAATATCAGCATCGCACAGTTTTATCCCTTTAAGCGGAAAAAGGCTGTTGGTGATGCCAGATGGTATGAAAAGATCTCAATGAGCTATACGGGTCAATTGAAAAATGAGATCAATACCAAGGAAGATAAACTGATGCATTCCAATCTGAGTAAAGACTGGAAGAATGGTATGTCACACTCTATACCCATCAAGGCCAACTTCACGCTTTTAGGTTATCTGAATGTTACGCCGTCATTTAATTTCTATGATAAGATGGTCTTTCGTCGTACCAACAAGTCATGGGATGTAGAAAAACAGAAGGAGGTGGCAGATACCGTCAGCGGATTCTACAATCTATACAACTGGAACCTTTCTTTGGGTGCTTCTACTAAAGTATATGGTTTTTGGGTTCCCAATCGGAAAATCTTTGGAGACAAAATACAAGCCATCCGTCACGTTGTTACTCCTTCAGTCAGCTTCTCGTATGCACCTGACTTTAGTGATAGTCGTTATGGCTATTATGACAGTTATCAGAAGACTGATGCCAACGGCAATGTAACGATGGTGGAGTATTCGCCTTTCCAAGGTGGTACGTATAGTCCTCCAGGTAAGGGAAAGACAGGATCTGTTAGTTTTGATTTGGGCAACAATCTGGAAATGAAGGTTAAGAGCGAGGATGACTCTACTGGATTTAAGAAAATCTCCCTGATAGATGAGTTCAGGTTGGGTATGTCTTATAATTTTGCTGCGGATATCAGACCTTGGAGTAACCTTAGTACGACACTTCGTCTGAAACTGACCAAGAGCTACACCCTGAATCTGAGCGCCGTATTCGCTTCGTATGTCTATGAGGCCGATAGTGTGGGGGCAACTCCACATGAGAGTGAGCACCAGACTTATTGGGGACTGGGTAAGATAGGACGTTTCCAGGGTCTGTCACAGAATCTGTCTTATACCCTTAATAATGAAAAAGTAGGTAACCTTATCAAATGGCTTAAGGGTGAGAAGGTGGATAAAAAGAAGGACGACAAAAACAGACGTAATGATGATGAAGATGAGTGGAATTCTGACGTGGAGACCAATATAGACAAGGATATGGAGGACGCCAAGCATGGTGCCAAACGGGGTAATAATGCAAAGGCCGATACAGATGAGGACGGCTATATGCCCTTTAAGATGCCATGGAGTATTAGTCTGGGTTACGGTATCAGCATGCGTGAGGATACGGATGTGAAGAAGTTCAATTACAATACGATGCGTTATCCCTATAAATTTACGCAGACTCTGAACATTAGTGGAAACCTGCGCATTAGCGATGGTTGGAATATTAACTTCTCCTCTGGATATGATTTCGACAATAAGAAAATATCTATGACAACGGCCTCATTGAGCCGTGATCTCCACTGTTTCAATATGTCGTGTTCTGTTGTATTGGCACCCTATACGAGTTACAACTTCTCTTTTAGGTGTAATGCAGCAACACTCACGGATGCTCTCAAATATGACAAGCGGTCGAGTTCTTCCAATGCCGTGCAGTGGTATTAAAGACGTGATAAGTGAAAGAATATGGCAGAATTACCCTCATTGATTGAAGACCTTGCTTTGATGCTGGTGGTAGCGGGTGTCGTGACACTGATTTTCAAGAAACTGAAGCAACCATTAGTGCTGGGATATATTGTGGCAGGTTTCCTGGTGAGTCCGCACATGCCATATACAGCATCGGTAGTAGATACTGAGAATATTCATTTGTGGGCTGACATTGGTGTGATGTTCCTGTTGTTTTCCCTGGGACTCGATTTCTCGTTTAAGAAAATCCTCAAGATGGGTGCTTCACCTATCATCTCCACCTGTACTATTATTTTCTGTATGTCAATGTTGGGTGTATGTGTGGGTTATTCTTTTGGTTGGGAGAAGATGGACTGCATCTTTCTTGGTGGTATGCTTGCCATGTCTTCCACCACAATTATATATAAAGCATTCGATGATTTGGGCCTACGTCAGCAGCAGTTCGCAGGAATGGTGATGAGTGTACTGATCTTGGAGGATATCCTGGCTATCGTGATGATGGTGATGCTGAGTGCCATTGCCAGTGGCAACAATCCTGATGGCGGACAGATGCTGGGCTCTGTCATGAAGATCGGTTTCTTCCTCGTGTTGTGGCTTATCGTGGGTATCTTTGCTATTCCTCTTTTCTTACGTTCTGTGAGGAGACTGATCAATAACGAGGTGTTGTTGGTGGTGGCACTTGGACTCTGTTGCGCTATGGCAGTATTCTCAACAAAGGTAGGCTTCAGTTCTGCTTTCGGAGCGTTTATCATGGGAAGTATCTTGGCAGAGACCATTGAGGCAGAGCGAATCGAGAGACTGGTGGAACCTGTGAAGAATCTTTTTGGAGCGATCTTCTTTGTTTCGGTAGGTATGTTGGTCGATCCCAAGATTCTCGTAGAATATGCTGTACCTATTTTGTGTTTGGTAATGACCATCCTGCTGGGGCAGGCTGTATTTGGTACATTTTCCTTTATGTTAGGTGGCGAGTCGTTGAAGTCGGCCATGCGCTGTGGATTCTCCATGGCGCAGATTGGCGAGTTTTCTTTCATTATTGCCTCATTAGGTCTGTCGTTGGGGGTTATCAGTGATTTCTTGTATCCTGTTGTTGTGGCTGTTTCTGTCATCACCACTTTCCTTACGCCGTATATGATTCGTCTGGCTACACCCGCTTATAGTCATCTGGAGCACCGTCTGCCCAATAAACTCATACAGTCGCTCAATCGTCTGACTATTAATAGCACTCATACTCAGGAACAGAGCAATTGGAAGAAATTGTTGTCGCAGATGACTACCTATACGTTGATTTACTCAATCCTGTCCTCTGCCACTATTGCTGTCATGTTTACTTTTGTGCTGCCCTTTACGAGGAAACTGCTGCCAGGATGGGAACTTCATTGGTATGCGAACGCCATTACTGGTCTTCTGACAGTCATTTTAATCTCGCCTTTTTTGCGGGCTATGTTGATGAAGAAGAATCATAGTGAGGAATTCAAGGCTTTATGGGCAGAGAGTCACCGTAATCATCTGCCTCTGCTTTTCACGATTCTTGTCAGGATGGTGATAGCCATTGCTTTTATTTTCTATATCTGTAATTATTTGAGCCGATTCTCCAGTGCCTTGATGATTACAATTGGTGTGGTGGTTGTCCTGTTGATTATATTTTCAAGAACTGTCAAGATGAGGAGCATCACTCTGGAACGCCTGTTTGTCCAGAATCTGCGTTCACGTGATATTCAAGCACAGGTAAATGGCCGAAAACGTCCTTTATATGAGGGAAAGTTGTTGGATCGTGATATCCATATTGCTGATTTTCAGGTACCCTTTAATTCGCAGTGGATGGGGCAAACGTTGAAGCAGTTGAATCTCGGGCAGAAATATGGTGTTCATATCAGTAGTATCCTGCGTGGAGGTTGCCGAATTAATATACCTGATGGTGATTACATCGTTTTCCCAGGAGATGTGCTTCAGGCTATTGGTAGTGACGAGCAGTTCACGGGCTTTCGTCAAGCTCTTGAAAAAGAAGTGTTGGGCGAGGATGTGGATATTGAAAAGCGTGAAATGAAGTTGCGCCAGTTGGTGATTGGCGAGGATAGTCCGTTTGTTGGTAAGTCACTCATTGAGAGTGGCATTCGTGATATCTATAGTTGTATGGTTGTAGGTCTTGAGGAAGGAAAGGAAAACCTCTCATCTTACAAGCCTACCCGCAAGTTTAAGGTGGGCGATATCATCTGGGTCGTGGGTGAGCGTGAGGCTCTTGACGCCTTGACGGCTAATCATTAAAGCCAGCAACGAGTTCACAGATCCTGATTATTACCTGCTTGGCCTTTTCCATTGACTGAATACTTACGAATTCGTAAGGTCCGTGAAAATTCACACCACCAGCGAAGATGTTCGGGCAGGGAAGACCCATAAAGGAGAGTTGCGCACCGTCAGTACCACCGCGGATGGGTTTTACTTTGGGAGCCACTCCACAGTCCTGCATCGCATGGAGCACCACGTCAATGACGTGCATCTGAGGATCAATCTTTTCTTTCATGTTATAGTATTGATCCCTTATCTCCAAAGTCACAGTTCCTTCGCCATATAAGGCATTCATCTGGTCTGTACACTTCTGCATAAAGTGTTTACGATCCTCAAATTTGTCGCGGTCATGGTCACGGATAATATAACTTAATTTCGCACACTCGACATTTGATTGGATACCTAACAGATGGTAGAATCCCTGATAGCCTTCAGTAGTCTCTGGTCTCTCATCCGCTGGTATAAATTGTGCGAACTGACAAGCTAAAGCATTGGCGTTGACCATTTTCCCTTTTGCATAGCCTGGATGCACGCTGATGCCTTTAATGGTAATCTTTGCATTGGCAGCATTGAAGTTCTCAAATTCCAGTTCTCCGACATCACCTCCATCCATAGTATATGCCCAGTCACAACCGAACTGTTCCACATCGAAATGGTGGGCTCCCATACCAATCTCCTCGTCAGGGTTAAAGGCGATGCGCACATCTCCATGTTTGATTTCCGGGTGGTTGCGCAAGAAGCACATGGCCTCGATGATCTCGGCAATGCCTGCTTTGTCATCAGCGCCAAGGAGGGTGTGCCCATCTGTCACGATCAGGTCCTCGCCCACATGTTGTAACAGTTCTGGAAACCTTTCCGGGATACTGACGATACCCTCAGATAGAAAGATGTCATTACCTTCGTAGTTTTCAACAATACGGGCATTGATATTGGCACCAGAGCAATCGGGACTGGTATCATAATGAGATATAAATCCGATGGTGGGGACATCTTTGGCATTTCCTTTCAAGGTGGCGTAAAGATAGCCTTTTTCGTCCAGTGTTACGTCGCTGAGACCTTCCCTCTCCAGTTCTTTTTTAAGGTAGGCTGCAAATTCAAGTTGCTTTTCTGTACTTGGTACACGGTCACTGTCTTCAGCCGACTGTGTGTCAAACTTCGTATAATTGATAAACCGATCTACTATATTCATTTTCACTCTGTCTATTCTTTCTTTAGGCTACAAAATTACGTAATTTTCTGCAAACCGCATAGATTTTCACCTATTTTATTTTGCCAGAACAATAAAATTATGTACTTTTGCAGCGTTTAAAACGTAAAATTGTTGTGGAGAAGATTATAAGAAGGCTTTTTCTGATAGTGTCGCTGTTTGTGGGGGTACTCACTGCTGGTGCTCAGTCAATGAGCGACTTGGAGATTTTGGAATTTGTTCAGAAAGAAAGGAAGGCTGGTACTGACCAGGCACAGATTTTCATAAAACTGATGCAACGTGGTGTTGATGCCAAGCAGCTTCAGCGATTAAAGAAATTGTATGATAATCAGGGAAGTTCAAGTTCTTTGAAGTCGTTACGCCTTACAACATCTTCTTCCTCTTCCTCTTCTTCCACCAATTCCCGCATGCGTGAGTCCAATGGTTCTGTGAGAGTCGATGATGAAGGAAATCCGCTCTATAGTTCGATGGACGGCTATAACCCGTTAGGAAGTAGCGAATACGAAATAAATGATCTGGATACACGTCCCAATGTTTATATCAAGGACTCTATGAATTTGCTGGTTAATGGCAAGCAAGTTTTTGGTCGTGACATCTTCAACAAACGTACACTCTCCTTTGAGCCCAATATGAATATCCCAACACCTTCCAATTATGTGGTTGGACCTGGTGACTTTGTCGCTATTGATGTCTATGGTGCTTCTCAGAAATCCCAGAAACTTGAGGTCTCTCCTGATGGAACAGTGATCGTTGATGGAGTTGGCCCTATTCATCTTGCAGGCTTATCTGTGGCAGCGGCAAATGCAAAGATTAAGGAGCAGTTGGGGAGTCGTTATAGCAATTCCAGGATTCAGTTGACAGTGGCTCAGACACGTACTATCACGGTTAATGTGATGGGTGAGGTGGCAGCCCCTGGTACATATACGCTTTCGGCTTTCGCGAGTGTCTTCCATGCCCTCTACATAGCAGGTGGTGTCAATGGCGTAGGTACCCTGCGAAATATCAAGGTCTATCGCAATGGTCGTCAGTTGACGGTTGTCGATGTTTATGACTATATTCTCAATGGACGCCTGACAGGTAACATTCGCTTGGCTGACAATGATGTTATTGTGGTGGGACCATACGATTGTATTGTCGACATCGCAGGTAACGTAAAACGTCCGATGGCCTATGAGATGAAGGCTAATGAGAGTGTAGCGACCTTGCTGAAATATGCGGGAGGCTTTTCCAATAAAGCATATAGGGAGGCTGTCAGGTTGAACCGTACGGCAGGAGATCATTATTCTGCCTATAGTGTATCAGAGTTTGATATGGCAGAATTCCGGCTTATGGATGGTGACTCTGTGACGGTTGATTCAATTCTGGATCGGTATGAGAATACGATTACCGTTCGTGGAGCAGTATTCCATCCTGGTAAGTACGACCTTGACGGCACAACGACGATCCGTTCTTTGATTGAACGTTCAGGTGGACTGACAGAGGACGCTTTCTCAGCTCATGCCATGTTGTATCGTATGAAGCCTGATCGCACCCGCAAAGTAATCAGTGTAGATGTGGATGGCTTGTTGGCAGGTACGGTGGCAGATATTGCTTTAGAGAATGAAGATGATCTGTATATTCCCTATCGTTTGGAGACGATGTCAAGGCGTACGCTTGCCATTCATGGTGAGGTGCAGTTCCCGGGAATATATGACTATGCAGAGGATGAGACGATCGAGGATCTGATCCTGCAGGCTGGTGGACCTACTGATGCTACCTCTACGGCAAAAGTCGATGTATCAAGACGTATCTCTGATCCTGCTGCTACCTCCTCTGATAAAGCCATTGCCCAGACATTCAGTTTCTCTCTTAAGAATGGCTATGTGGTTGATGGCGACCGTTCGTTCACCCTTCAGCCATATGATGAGGTATATGTTCGAAAGAGCCCTGGTTATCATCCGCAGCGTAATGTTCAGGTGTTAGGTGAGGTGCTCTTCGAAGGAACTTATTCGCTTCCCATGAAGAATACGAGACTTTCCGATGCCATCAAGGCTGCTGGAGGTGTCACGGCTGAGGCATACGTCAGAGGTGCTCGTGTGGAACGCCTGTTGAATCCTGATGAAAGATTCCGTGTGCAGACCTTGATGAAGATGGCCCAGCAACAGACGGGTAGGGGGCTTGATACGACGATGGTGACGCGTACTGACAGTATCTACTATGTAGGTATCAATCTTGATAAGGCACTTCGCAATCCGGGTTCTGATGATGATATTATCCTGCGTGAGGGCGACAGGCTTGTGGTGCCTGAGTATAATGGGACAGTGAAGATCAACGGTAATGTGATGTATCCCAATACGGTTGCCTATAGTGAGGGTAAAGGTTATAAGTGGTATGTGAATCAGGCAGGAGGCTTTGGTAATCGTGCCAAGAAGTCACGCACGTACATCCTTTATCAGAATGGTACGGTCACCAAGGCAAAGTCAAGTTCTGCGATAGAGCCAGGTTGTGAGATCATCGTGCCGACGAAGACCTCGACACCTACGCAGACTATTGCGAATATTGGTTCTATTGGTACCTCTATGGCAACCATTGTAACACTCTTGGTGTCAGTTATGAATCTATTGAAATAATGTCCTCAACCATTGGTCCCGTAGCTTAGCTGAATAGAGCGTCAGATTCCGGTTCTGAAGGTCTTGGGTTTGAATCCCAACGGGATCACCATAAAAATGATCGCAAGCAATTATCAGTTGCTTGCGATCTTTTTTGTATGTTAGATTGTTAGCGACGGGGCGTCGGATGGTTGCTGTGCCCAT
>JAFYPG010000293.1 GCA_017547605.1 Prevotella sp. | reverse complement strand
CCATAATGGTGTCGGGAGTTTCAGACATAAACTGCCCAATAATATCAGCACCCTCTTCCACACACGTTATAGCCGCCTTCCCATTTAAACGTTTGTATTGTATAAGGGGATAGGAATATCTGAAAGAATCTTCACCTGTGTGGTTGTGATAGAGTATATCGGCCTTGTTTCCAAGGCTTTTCCATACAGCTCCTCTAAAAAGCGGAATCTCTGTGTGATTGATCTCTGTATCATAGAATACAGTAAGTGTTCGTATATATTTTGCCATCAGTTCTGTTGTTTTAGGATATTGTCAAATCATTCCTGATAAAACAGGGTGTAGCATCAACATGGAATATCTTACCAATAAGGGGTTTCTGAAATGCCTCCAGTATAGGATTGAGTCGCTCCCTATTTTTAGGTTTTCGTTATTGATTTTGCAAAGATACGAAATAATTCTTAATCATGCAACATTTTATAGGATTTTTGTTTATCTTTGCACCAAAAGAATAATTATGAAGATAGTAATACTTGACGGCTATACGGCTAACCCGGGCGATTTGTCGTGGGAGGGGCTGAAGGAACTGGGTGAGGTGACGGTCTATGAGCGCACCTTGCCGAGTGAGACGGTAGCGAGGGCTGCTGAGGCTGAGATCGTGCTGACGAATAAGGTCGTCATCGGGCGCGAGGAGATGGCGCAGTTGCCACATCTTCAATATATCGGTGTGCTGGCGACGGGCTACAACGTGGTGGATCTCAAGGCAGCCCATGAGCGAGACATCATCGTGACCAATGTACCTGCCTATAGTACGGAGAGTGTGGCGCAGATGGTGTTTGCCCATCTGTTGACGGTGACGAACCACACGGAGCGGTATGCCATTGGGAATCGCCAGGGGCGGTGGAGCAACAGCCCTGATTTCTGCTATTACGACGAGTCCATCCATGAACTCGCTGGCAAGACCTTCGGCATCGTGGGACTTGGGAATATCGGTAGGCGCGTCGCCCAGATCGCACTGGCTTTTGGCATGAAAGTGAAAGCCCTTACCAGCAAACCAGTAGAGGCATTGCCTGAGGGCATCCAAAAGGCTGAACTCAAAGAACTCCTTCAGACTTCTGATGTCATCTCGTTGCACTGTCCGCTTACCCCAGACACTCACCACCTTATTAATAAGGAGACTATCGACTGGATGAATCCAGAGACCATCCTCATCAATACAGGACGAGGCCCACTTGTCGATGACTCCGCACTGGCCTCAGCCTTGGAGGCAGGACGGATCAAGGCCTACTGTGCCGATGTCATGACGGAGGAACCTCCCAAGGCAGACCATCCGCTGCTGAAGACGAAGAATGCCTATATCACCCCACACATTGCTTGGGCCACCTTCGAAGCGCGCCAACGCCTCATCCAGATAGCCACTGATAATGTCCGCGCTTTCCTCTGCGGTCATCCCCAGAATGCGGTGTTAATTAGTCCTTATGCGCGTTAATAGAAGTTAATGCTTTCTGTTTGGTCGAAAGAATTAGTGTAAAAATCACCATTATTGCTCAAAAAGGGAAAAAATGTGCGAAAAAACTTGCGTATTTCAGATAAAAGTTGTTCCTTTGCAGCACCATAAACTGTAAATATGCATAGAAAACCATGTTGCACAATATGACTGAACAGATACTGGACTTGGCATTCTCAGGTCTGCAGATCGGTGTTGGAATATATGACAAAGAGGGCCAGATGATCTCATGCAATGAAGAGTTCCGAAGGCTGAAAAGTTCCTACCTGATCGACGACGTACAGTTGCATAAGGTGATTAAAGAAGGAAAGACTGACAGGATGCTCTTGGCAGGATACAAGGATAAGGTACTGGAGTCGTTTGTTGCACCCTGTATTGATGAGAAAGGTGAAATCACCAGTTACGTCTATCGGCTGAGCGATGTGACACAGAGTTATGCCCCTTCGAGGGAGAAGGAGTTGGAAGAGATTTTCCTTGACAATGTGAGCCATGAGATCCGTACCCCACTGAACTCCGTTATTGGCTTCAACGACATCCTGAACGGTGTGTCGGGCCTTCACATGGAGGAGGACGAGAAACTGATGTTGAAGGATCATATTCACAGGAATGCAGACCGTCTGCTCACCGTGGTGGATGATATCCTCGACCTCTCGAAGATGCAGAAGGGCTGTCTGCCGTTGCACAAGACGGTGGTGAGTCTGATGGAGATCTGTTGTAAGGCGCGCGATTCCGTCAGGTCTGAGGTACAGCAGGGCGTAAAGTTGGCCCATGAGTATCCCATAGCACTGAAAGACACCTATATATATACTGACAGCAAACGGTTAGAACAGTTGCTCAGGAACCTGCTGACGAACGCCTGTCAGCATACCTTTACTGGCACCGTCACCCTGAAGGTGAAGACGTTTGAGGACGCAGAGAGTGGCAGGGAGATGCTTCAGTTGCGCGTCGATGATACGGGCGAGGGTATTGCCCATAACCAGTTAGACCTGTTGTTCCGTCCCTTCCGCAAGGCCGACAGTAAGTCGGAGGGACTGGGTGTCGGACTGTCCATCTGTAAGGAGATTGCCAGATTGTTGAACGGTAAGGTCTATCTTGATACGGAATATGAGGATGGCACGAGCTTTGTGTTCGAGATGCCATTCGAGACGATATGATAAAATACACGAAGAAAGAGGAGATCTGGAATGCCGCTTCCCATGGAGGTGGCATTCTGCTTGGGGTGGTGTTTGGCATCATCTTCCTCGTCTGGTGCTTTCAGGCT
>JAFYPG010000292.1 GCA_017547605.1 Prevotella sp. | reverse complement strand
GCCAGAGGCTCCCGTCATGCCAGGCATTCGGGAACTGATGCAAAAGATCAAGGCGAGCGGTTTACAGGTGGGTGTGGTCACAGGCAGTGGTCAGCGCCCGCTGATCCAACGGATCCTCAAGGACTTCGGCGACTATGTGGATGAAGCCCATATCACCACGGCCTACGATGTGGAGCGCGGCAAACCAAACCCCGATCCTTATCTCATGGGCCTACAGAAGGCCGGAAGCCTCGCGCCCTACGAGGCCATTGTCGTGGAGAATGCTCCTTTGGGTGTTCGTGCCGGCTATGCCGCCCGCATCTTTACCGTGGCCGTCAATACAGGTCCTCTGCCTGACGAAGAGTTGTTGATGGCTGGCGCCAATCTCATTTTCCCCACCATGCAGGAGTTCTGCGACCACTGGCATGGTTTGGTACCATTAGACCTATTCTGATACTAGACTAGCGATCGCTTCAGACGCCTTCCTCTTCTTCTTTTTCCACAGCACTGGTGTCCATCTGGTCATCACGCTTGATCGTGACATCACCAAAGTTGCTGACGGTAATCACAAGAGGGATATACTCGTCAGTCTGCGGATGGCTCACACTGCCGGCAAACACCAGGTTATTGCCATCGACCTGATCGAAGACGATGCCCTCAAGGATACCCGTCTGACGATAGTCATCGTCGAGTTGGGCATCGAAGGCTGCCTTCGTAAAGGTTCTCCCAAAGAACACACTGCCGTCGGCTCGGATGATACGCAGCGTGATATGGTTGTCCACGAACTGCTGGCCCGTCTCGTCCTTCACCATACGGAGGCTATCGTCAGCGACACGCTGGATGGCCACCTGATAGTTCTTACCAAGCCAGACAATATCTTTGATCTGATCGTATGGCTGCATACGGATAGGTGCCTGAGGCTTGGGAGTCTCCACTGTGGGAACGATAATATCGTTGGATTTCTTCTTCTGCGCACAACTGGCCATAAGAAGTGCCGTCAACAGGACGGTCATCAGTCGGATTGCTTTCATCTTGACTAGAATTTTCTGCAAAGATATAACTAAATTTCAACAAACAAGAAAAAAACGGGCGAACATTTAGCGAATTGGCATTTTTTTACTAACTTTGCCAGCAAATTATCAGCAAACAGGTAAAATAGCTTTCAAGATGAGAAAATACGTGCTCTTCACCTGTGCGGTGCTCGTGGTTCTGGGACTGCTGTTCTGCCACAGCCGGATCGTACACGAGGATACTGAGGCCCCCGCCCCCGTGGTGCAGGGCATCGATACAGTACCCATGCTTGTGACACAGGTGCAGCAATGTGCCAAACTCTACACGGCTGAGTATCGTGTGCATAAGATTATCACCCACGATGATGTAGTGCGCCTGAAAGGTACGGTACTACAGCGCGATTTCAACTTCAAGGTGCCCCTGGGCGACCGCAAGATTGCCATTCCGATGGACGCGAAGTTGAAAGCCTATATCGATTTCAGCCAGTTTTCTGAAAGGAATATCGAACGCCAAGGCGACAGGATCACCATCCTGCTGCCCGATCCTAAGGTGACCATGACCAGTTCGAAGATTGACCAGAAGAACGTCAGACAGTATGTGGCCCTGACACGGGCGAACTTCAGCGATGCCGAACTGGCCAACTACCAACAGCAGGGACGTGCCGCCATCATCGCCGACATACCAAGACTGGGCATCTTAGAGACGGCTCAGGCCAATGCGGCGAAAGTGCTTGTGCCGATGCTGAAAGAGATGGGCTACGAAGAGAAGAATATCACCGTCGCCTTCCGCAAGCAATACAGTGCGAACGATATCCTACAACTGATAAGAAGTGAAGAGTGATGAAGATTCTTACATATATTAAAATAGGTGTGACGGTAATAGTCATCGTGCTGCTCATCGTGGGCTTCTTCTGGCTGAAGAATCTGACGAAGAACGATCATATCGACTTCGGACCTGACGAGGAGATCGGCATCACACCCACCCAGATACAGAGCATCAAAGCCATCGGCGAATGGGAATTCCTGTCCGTCAGTGCCGAGGAACTGGTGGATACCACGCGCAGGAGACTCCTCATGAAGGATGAACTGGCACGCATCTACTATGGCACACTGCGCTTAGGCGTGGATATGCATCAAGTAAAACCAGGCTGGATCAAGGCCAGTGGCGACTCCATCACGATGACCCTGCCTGCGATTAGCCTGTTGGATAAGGACTTCATCGACGAGGCTCGTACAAAACCCTTCTACGAGAGCGGCTCTTGGTCAGCTACGGATCGCGAGGCGCTCTACAAGAAAGCCTACAGGATGATGACGCAGCACTGTCTGACCAAGGAGAATCTACGGGCAGCAGAGGCTAATGGCCAAGAACAGTTCACGAACATGCTCCAGTCGATGGGCTACAAACATGTGAAGGTCACGTTTGAAAAGTAAAAAGGTAAGAAGGTAAAAAAGTAAAAAGGTAAAATAATAAAAAAGATATGGAATGGTTGAATGACTTTCTGACAGAGTTGAGCGGACTGCTGTGGGGCTGGCCGATGATTATCCTGTTGCTGGGTACGCACCTGTTTCTGACGATCCGTCTGCGCTTTCCACAACGGCATATCTTCAAGGCCATCCGCCTGTCAGTGAAAAAAGACCCTGACGCCACAGGCGATGTATCGCAATTCGGCTCACTGGCCACAGCCCTGGCTGCCACCATCGGCACAGGCAACATCATCGGTGTGGCCACTGCTATCGCCCTCGGCGGACCAGGAGCCGTCTTATGGTGCTGGCTGACAGGTGTCTTCGGCATCTCCACCAAGTACGCAGAAGGTCTGCTCGCCATCAAATACCGTGTGAAAACGGAAAGCGGAAAGATGCTGGGCGGTCCGATGTATGCACTGGAGCGCGGACTGGGCTGGAAATGGCTGGCCGTGCTCTTTGCCATCTTCACTGCCTTGGCGGCTTTCGGTATCGGTAACACGGTACAGGCCAACGCCATTGCCACCGTCACCTTCGAGTCGTATGGTATCTCACCTTATCTGACGGGCGCGTTTGTCTGTCTGCTGACTGGCGCTGTCGTCCTAGGAGGTGTGAAGAGTATCGCCCGTGTATGCAGCATGCTCGTACCTTTCATGGCAGCCCTCTATGTCATCGGCTGTATCTATATCCTCTTTATCAATGCCGAATACCTGTGGCCAGCCCTGAAACTGATCTGTCAGGCCGCTTTCTCGCCAGAGGCTGCAGGCGGCGGTTTCGTGGGATCAACGGTGATGATGGCAGCCCGCTTCGGTATTGCCCGTGGTCTCTTCTCCAATGAGAGTGGTATGGGTTCGGCGCCCATCGTGGCAGCAGCGGCCCAGACCAGAAACCCCGTGCGCCAGGCCCTTGTCTCCTCAAGCGGCACCTTCTGGGATACCGTGATTATCTGTGCCCTCACAGGACTGGTCATCGTGAGCAGTGTCATCGCCTATCCTGACATCGACTTCTCCAACGGGGCCACCCTGACGAAGGATGCCTTTGCGAAGATACCCTTCATAGGCCGTCCGCTACTGACCTTTGGACTACTGACATTCGCCTTCTCCACCATCCTCGGCTGGTGCTACTACGGAGAACGGGCAGTGGAATACCTGAAGGGAAAGAAATGGATGGTCGGCTATCGCGTGGCATATATTATTGCCGTGTTCCTGGGCAGTGTGATGAATCTCTCGTTGGTATGGAACCTGGCCGACTGCATGAACGCGCTGATGGCAATACCAAACCTGATATCGCTACTTTTCCTGAGTGGCATACTCGTCCATGAGACAAGGAAATACCTCTGGCGCGACAGACTGGATAAATATTAACGGACGGGAAGGGTAAACTCCATGCGCGTGCCCTTCGTATAGGTATAGTCCCAACGCAGATAGCCGTCGATCTTCGCAGCCAACCGCTGGGCGATGGTGAGGTCAAATTCGGTCTCCTCGTCCATGGCATCCATCATGGTCTCACTCCAGTTGAAGAGGGCCTGACGACGCTCCACGGGGATACCACCTCCAGTGTCTTCAACGAAGAAGGTGACCTGGCGACGGGTCTCATCATAGGAGCAGCCGATTATAATCTCACCCTTCTGCGTGAACTTACAAGCACAATGGACGAGTTTGTTAAGTACCAGTTCCACAATATGCTGATCGGCAGAGACAAAGATCTCATCACCCATATTATGACGGAAAAGCATCCTTACGCCTTTTTTTACCTGCGGCAGACTGGCATCGATACAACGTTGGCAGATGCGGTTCGGACTGAAGCGCTCATCCACCAACTGATGCCCCGTGCTGCCATCCTCTGAATAAATCGACACCTCGTCGAGCAAGGTCGAGATCAGACTGGCATTATATTTGATCTGGGCACTGATATTCTTCTTCTCCTCCTTCGACAGATACAGATCATCCTTTGAAATGATCTCCGCCAGTCCGGAGACAGAGTGCAAGGGAGTTCTGATCTCACGGGCCAGCGCCTTGATAAACGCCGACTTCTTCTTGTCAGAATTCCGACATCCTGACAATTGTATCTGCTGACTCATCAAACGAAGGACAAGTATCAGACAAATGATGATAAGTACGACAATAATGATCCACATATCCCACTATGCCTCCATTCTTCTGACAAATAGGAATTGCAAAAATAAGCAAACTATTCTAAAGTTACAAACTTTTCAGCGAATTTTTACGAAAAAACGATCATTTTTTAACGATTCCAACAACCGTCAGGGTCTGTTCCGACACCTGAAAGCGGATATCGAAGTCGAGAAAGGGCATCCCGTAGATACGCTTCGGATCATCGTGGTAACGTGGACGGGGATCCTGTGCCAGTACGGCCTTGAGCACATCCAACTGGTCAGCAGGCACGCTGACTGCGAGGTTGTCAAGGATCTCCACCTGCAGGGGCTGCCAGGCAGTCTGATCGACAAACCCGCTACGGGCATCGGCATGGGCATCAGCGTATGCCACGTAGGGTTTGATGTCGTAGATGGGCGTACCGTCCATCAGGTCTGCACCTTTGACAAAGATGACAGGACCCTCATGCCCGTCATTCTCCACATGATCCAATCGCACACATGAGAGGCCGAGGGGATTCGGACGGAAGGGAGAGCGCGTGGCGAAGACGCCCATGCGGCGGTTGCCACCCAGACGGGGCGGACGGACGGTGAGCGAAGCCTCATTCGACGGGGGATTGGCAGAAAAGCCCCAGATCAGCCAGAGAAAGTCAAAGTCCTCCAGTCCCCTGATAGCCTCAACCTGACGGAAAGACGGTTCGAAGACAATCCGACCCGTCAGTTCACTGACGAGTCCGCTCTGCCTCGGAATGCCGAACTTCGACTTCAACGGAGAGTGGAAAAAGGCTATCGGACGTATCTCCATCGGCCGCGAAGTTACAATGAAGTCAGCAAAAAAACAAAATAAATGATAAAAAATTTGTTTTTTTTCGGATTATTACGTATTTTTGCAAAAGAATCATCAACTACTCGAATACTAAGCTAATGAAACGGGTATTTCTCCTATTGGCCTTGACACTCTGCGCCGCCTTCTGCGTCGCGGCAGATCCTGATTATACCACGACCGAGGAATACCTCGCCCTTCGCGACTCCATGCACCATGCCTTCAACGACGGTGACAGCGCCAGGTTCTTCCCTGCCGTGAAGGATCTGCAGGACTATCTGCTCAAACAAAATGACCTTCACGCCTATTATACCCAACGCTGTAACGAGATGGTCTTCCTGATGAACCAGCAGAAAATCTTCGAGGCCTACATGAAAGGACGTGAGCTTTCCATAGAGCTGAGCGAGAAGAAACAAGAAAAAGAGATGTACATGCTCTACAACATGCTCGGCCATATCAACCGTATCTGTGGCAACAAGAAAGCTGCCAGGCGGAATTTCACGATGGCCCTTGAACTGATGGAAGAGCAAGGCTACTACGAAAACATGCCCCCAATCTACATGAACCTCGTCGATGTGGAACTGGACGAAAATCCGGAGAAAGCGATGGAATTGCTCAACAAAGCCGAGGAGATTGCTAAGAAATACTCACCAGTACGAGTCTTCGACATCGAGACGCGTCGCGCCCTCACCTACTACAATTCTGGCGACATTCCCAAGTTCCTCGAAGGCTATAAGGCCTATCGGCAGGGCGTTGAGGAAGGCAAGAGTTCAGTTCATGGCCGAACCATGGAAGTCTATTACCTCGCCTCGCAGGGAGAATATGATAAGGCCATCGAACTGGCCAGGGAGGAACTCGACGATAGCGAAGAAATCATTACCCAGATCTATGAGAAGGCCGGCCGTTGGAAGGAGGCCTACGAAAGTATGCACAAGGCCTATAATGCCAAAGACTCCGTGAACAATGTCGCACTGGCTAACAGTATGATGGGCATTCGCGACCAGATGGCCATCAACGACATGGAAAGCAAATCGACCCGTAACCGCATCATCGCCCTCACCATCGGTTTCATCCTGCTTGCACTACTGGTCATGGCGGAGATATACATCGTTTTCTCTCGTCGTAAGCATCTGCGAGAGTTGCAAAAGGCCTATCGACGCGCTACGGAGTCGGAGAAGATGAAGTCAGCCTTCATCCAGAACGTCAGCCACGAAGTGCGCACGCCCCTCAACATCATCAGCGGTTTCTCGCAGGTCATCGCCAATCCGGAACTGACACACAGCGTGGAGGAGCGCCAGCACATGTCGGAGATGATGCAGAAGAGCGCCCGTCAGGTGACCACGCTGATTGACGAGATCATCGGCCTGTCGCTCATCGAGTCAACGGAGAAGATGAGAAGAGACGACACCCCCTCCATTAACAGGATGCTGCGACAGACGATACAGGAGAATGAGAACGTCGTGAATAAGAGTGTCGCCCTACGGATGGATTCAGAACTGGATGACGATTTCACGATCAAGACCAACGAGAATATGCTGAAGCGCATCATCTCTGCCCTGACAGAAAATGCGGCTAAGTACACAGAAGAAGGCAGTATCCTGGTGAAGGCCTCCAAGAACGACGACCAACTCTTCATCATCGTCGAAGATACAGGTTGTGGCATTCCTGAGAAAGAAGCCGAACATATCTTCGACCGCTTCGTGAAACTGAACTCCTTCAAGGAGGGTATCGGTCTTGGGCTGCCGTTGAGCCGTAAACTCGCAGAACAGTTGGGTGGCACCGTCACGCTCGACACGACCTATCAGGAGGGTGCACGGTTTGTTGTGACATTACCTATTTCATAAATATCATCATGAGAAAATCAATCTGTACGATGGCACTCGCCAGTCTGACGGCCATCGGATGTTACGCTGCACAGAAAGTGGATGAGTTTACCACCCAGAGCGGCAAGAAAGTGACTATCACGTGTATCAAGCACGCCAGTATGGAGATCAACTACAACGGCGTGGAGATCCAGGTGGATCCTGTGGGTATGTGGCTCAAGCCTGAGACCGACTATGCCACCTTCCCCAAGGCCAACATCATCCTGATCACCCACGAGCACAAGGATCACTTCGACCGTGAGGCCATCCACCAGATACGCACTCCAGCCACCTCGATCTACGTGAACCAGGCCGTCTTCGGACACTTCAAGAATGGATTCGTGATGCGCAACGGTGATAAGGTACAGTACTCCGCCGATATCTCCATCGAGGCCGTGCCTGCCTACAATACGACACCCGACCATCAGCAGTTCCACCCCAAGGGGCGTGACAATGGCTATATCCTCACCCTCGACGGCCTGCGCATCTATATCGCCGGCGACACGGAGGACATCCCCGAGATGGCCGACCTGAAGGATATCGACATTGCCTTCCTGCCCTGCAACCAGCCCTATACGATGACTGTCGATCAATGTATCAACGCAGCGAGGATCATCAAACCGAAAGTGCTGTTCCCCTACCACTATAACGACACGCCTGTCTTAAAGATTGCCATGCAGTTGGCCAAAGACGGTATTGAGGTAAGAGTCAGAGACTACAAATAAAAAAATCCCAGCCACTTGGCTGGGATTATTCATTTTCTATCCTAAGTATTTCATCAGAATACGCGCATGGCCGCTGTCGTGCAGCTTGGCGATGCTCTTCTCACGGATCTGGCGCACACGCTCACGTGTCAGTCCCATCTCCGCACCAATCTCTTCCAGACCACGTTCCTGACAGCCGATGCCGAAGCACTCGCGCACGATTTTCAACTCACGGTCCTTCAGGACACTGCGCAGCACATTCTCAAGGTCACTGGTCAGCGACTCGTAATCCACCTGCTTGTCGGTACGTGAGTCGTCGCCTGAACTGAGCATGTCTGCCATCGAGTTGTCATCATCCTCCCCGAAAGGAGCGTCGATGCTCATGTGGTGGCTGTCTGCCTTAGAAGTCTGTTCAATTTTTGCCTCATCAATCTGAGTCAGTTCTGCCAGCTCTGTCACAGAGGGGCGGCGCTGATGGATCTGCTCGAAACGGTTGATCTCCTGATTAATCTTGCTCAGGGCTCCGCTCTGGTTCAGCGGCAGGCGCACGATGCGGCTCTGCTCGGCGATGGCTTGCAGGATGCTCTGGCGAATCCACCATACGGCATAGGAGATGAACTTGAATCCGCGCGTCTCGTCAAATTTCTCAGCGGCCTTTACCAATCCGATGTTACCCTCGTCGATCAGGTCAGTCAGCGTAAGACCCTGATGCTGGTACTGCTTGGCGACAGAGACGACGAAACGGAGGTTGGCTGTCACCAGCCTTTCCTTGGCACGCTCACCTTCCGGACCACCCTTGCGGATAGCCTGTGCCAGTTCAATCTCCTCATCAATGGTCACAAGGGGCTGACGACCAATCTCTACGAGATACTTGTCAAGTGCTTCACTCGATCGATTGGTAATGCTTTTTTGAATCTTTAATTGCCTCATTATTCTCTTGTTACTCTGAAAAAGTGCGCAAAGGTACTAAAAAAATCGATACGTTGTTATCCGAGTCCAAGATATTTAAAGGTTTTTAACAAACTTTCCCTCACCTATTCTAAACATAGCGCTAAATTTGGAGGAGATAGCAGGTCTTCCAGCAAAATAATTTGTTTTGCTTTGTAAGGAACCATCTCTTCAAGTGTTTTACACTATCTTTTCAATAGTAAAACAAGTGTTTTACTTTTAGAGATCTCGGAAACACCTGTAAACAAAGGCATTTCCGAGCGTTTGGAAGCATATGATGGTATATGACACTTTTCATTTTGCCATCATACGCGTAACAACCACCAAATGAGCACGTTACAAAAAAATGATGCTTTTGCAATTTTTACACTAAAATTTTTCAGATACACTTGCAGGGCACATTGGAGCCTGGCCCCGTTGTGCCTTGTTTGATTATCTTCTGGTATTTCTTCTCGACGTCCTTGCGCTTGGTGCTACTAATGACCATACAATTGCGATTGTTGAGGTTGAAACTCTCTAAAAAGAAGTCGCGCAGTTGTCGTGAGTAATTACTACGACCTGCGAGCATTTTCTTCTTGAGTTGGAGCCATAGCACAGCACTCCTATCCCCCTGTGAGATGTCCCCCTGTGAGATTATTGCCGGATGGTCTGGAGAGAAGTGTCACCAGGCTTGAAGAAGAGGCCCGTGCATGTGGTGGCATCGGCCTTGTAGGGCTTCAGTTCGATGGCATTCCAGTCAATCTGATCCGTACGTTGGGCGAGAGGCGCATGGGGGATCAGGGAACCGTCGCGCACCAAGATGATGGCAGGGATATCGCCAGCCTCGATGGTCTGATAGCCGCTGGAATAGACCTTACCAGTCTGATAGTCTATCCACTTACCCTGAGGCAGATAAACCATGCGCTCATTGCCAGACTCCATCAGGGGAGCCACGAGGATCTGCGAACCAAACATATATTCATCTTCCACGAGCCAGGCGCCTGGATCCTGCGGGAACTCCACGAGTAGGGCGCGCACCATCGGCAGACCACGTTCCGTGCAGTCCTTCGCCTGAGCATAGACATAGGGCATCAGTTTATACTTCATCTCGGCACAGGCACGGAAGGCATCCGTAAATGACTCCGAGATCAGCCAAGGCTCCGTAGGAGGTGCACCATGGGCACGGGTATGAGAACTGAGGAAGCCGAAGGGCAGCCAACGGCGGTAGATATCCTCGGGCGAGGCCGTCACAAAACCACCCATATCGTGGCTCCAGAACGAGAAACCGCTGAGGCCGAAGGAGAGGCCACCACGCAGGTCGCCCAACATTCCTATATTATTTGTAGCAGCATCACCACCCCAGTGCAGGGCGTAGCGCTGAGAACCAGCCCAGGCCGAGCGCGCCCAGATGATGCCCTCGCCAGGATGATTACGCTCCACCACTTCCCAAAGGGCTTTGTTATAGCGCAGGGGATAGAGGTTGTGCTCATAGAGTCCGCCCTTGCCACTGTGGTAGAAGCCATTATAAGGCGCTGCCTCACCAAAGTCGCACTTGATGGTCGAAACTCCCTGCTTCATCAGGCCCTCGATCTTCGACTGATACCAACTGACGGTCTCAGGATTCGAGAAGTCGAGGATGGCGTCCTCCACAGGCATGCCACCCGTGGCGTTCACCACATGCAGACCACGCTCGATGATCTCCGGGAAGAAACGGTTCTTGGGTGTGAAGTATGGCAACTGCCACAGACAGGTGTGGAAACCATCCTTCGAGAACTGTTTCAGCATACCCACAGGATCCTTGAAGCGCTCCTTGGCAAACTCATAGTCGCACTGCCAATCGACGCCAAACCATCCTGTATCGAAATGGATCACATCGGAAGGAATCTTATGGACACGAAGTTGCTTGGCGATCTCCAGACCTTCGTCCTGTGAGAAGTAGGTGATACGGCTCATCCATGTGCCAAAACTCCAGAGCGGCAGCATGGGCGACTTACCCGTGATGTCCGTATATTCATTCAGGATATCCTTGGGTTCTCCGAAGAATACGAAGAAGTCCATCTGTTCATCAGCCATAAACAGACGGTCAGCACCAATATACGAAGCACCGAAGTCGCAGGTGACAGGGGCCGAGGTATGCATGAAGATGCCATAGCCGCGATTCGAGAAGAAGAAGGGCACGGGCTTATACTGACCATCGGTCTCTGGTCCCTGAGGATCGGTGACGGAGAGATGCACCTTCTGTCCTACTTTATTTAAAGAGGTGAACGACTCGCCACAGCCATAGATACGTTCGCCTGGTGCCAGGAAGAAGACGGGATTCACACTGCGCGAGTTATCGCTACCCCGTTTGATAAATGAGAAGGGCAACAGTTTCACCTGTGTGGAGTCGTTATCAATCAGATGGCGCGTCTGTGTCAGGATCTTACCCTTGGCATCCTTAATGACAATGCGCCACGGGTATTTCTGAATCTCAATCGTACCGTAGTTAGAGCTATAAGTGATTCCATTGGCAGACTGCGTGCTTTTCCATGCAGCACCCTTGGCTTTTGCCTTGAAAGCGTCGCAGAACATCACATCGTCAGCATCATTGTCTTTCGGTTGGACAGGCGTGGTCAGCATCCTGATCCTCGCCGTCCTCGGCGTGATAAACTCAACGCTCAGCCTCAATTCCGGATCATTCTCATACGCAGCATCGGGAAAGTCGAGCATCTGCATACGCACAGGCCAGTAGCCATTGAGGTTGAATGCCTGTCGGGGTGACAGACGATAGCGCTTCCACAGCACCAGTCCCTCACCCTTCGCCACATCGAAACTCACGAGCGAGTCTGCAATGAAATAGGTATTCGACAGATCGTAGAAGTCTGTTGACATATCCTTTTGCATACACTGCAGGTACTGGATACCGGCATTCGTCTGGATCTGGGCCGCAACGGGAGTGATGCCACAAAGGGCACTGATCAAGCAAATCACACAGAAAAGATTCTTCGTCATCATTCGTAGTTTTTTATTTTTCTTCTGCAAAGATACAATTTTTTCCCATAAAGCGTTGATTATTTGAAATAATTTTGTATATTTGCGGCAAATATGAAGGAAAAAAACTATCGACTAACCCGCTTTGACTCTCTTTCCACCCAGATCATCCTCTGGGTGGGAGGTTGTTCTTTAGCGACCTTCGTGGTTGTTTTCCTTAGCATGCAATACTACGACCTACCCTGTTTTCCTATCGTCCTTGCGGTCATCAGTCTGCTGATACTGTTGGTCGTCTGCTGGCATATCGTCGCCTACTACCTGCGCCCCCTGGGTCTGCTCGCCGACTCTGCCCAGCACATGGCGGAAGGACATCTTGACGAGCGGGTGCCCGATAGCGGACATAAAGACGAGATCGGTCAGTTGCAGAACAACTTCGTGGTTATGCAGCACTCGTTGTCAGACTATATCTCCGATATGCAACAGAAGCGGGAGGCGCTCAGTCAGCAGAACGAGAAACTCCAGGCTGCCTACGAACAGGCCAAGGAGGCCGACCGTGTGAAAGAACGGTTCCTCAGTAACATGACAGAACAGATGACCCGTAGCGTAGGCTCCATCACCACACTGACGGAAACCGTCTGCAACGATTACAAGAATCTCTCTAGGGCCGACATGGCGAAGCTTCAGATACAGATCCTGAACGACACCGAGACCGTCACCCTGCTGCTCCAGAAAATGCTCAATGCCACATGAAGTCACTTAGCACCTATATACAACAGCGTCTTACCCTGCAGTTAGGGCTTCTGATCCTGCTCATTGTAGGTCTGGTCTTCAGCGCATTCCTCAGTTATGTGTTCTACCAGACGAGACAATATGCCAAACGGGAGGCCATCAACCATGCCACGCTGGTGCTCGACACGACAGAACTCCACATCAACACGATCATGGATGAGGTGGAGGCTGCCACCACCAGTATGGAACCCCTCATCCTGGAGCACCTGAACCCCGACTCTCTGTTGGCCTATTCACGGCGGATGCTGGAGCAGAATCCTGGCGTGCTGGGCTTCACCATCGCCATGGAACCAGACTTCTTCCCAGAGCGGGGCCGTCTGTTCTCTGCCTATTCTTTAAGAAGAGGCAACTCCATCGTCACGATCAACGAAAACAACTACGAGTACTTCGAAAGGGTATGGTATAAGACGCCCCGTGAGCAGCAGAAGGGCTATTGGCCAGAACCCTATATCGACGAGGGCGACGGGGTGCTCACCTCATCGGAATACAACTATTCCTACTGCAAGCCCCTGTTCGACAGCAGAAGGCGCATCATCGGCGTCCTCTGTACGGACATGCTGCTGAAGGGAATCTCTGAGGCCGTCACCAAGATCGATGCCTATCCCAACTCCTCTGCCATCATGCTCAGCCACGACGGACGGTATATCGTGCACCCCGACACGGCCAAACTCGTCAGAGAGACGATTTTCTCCGATCCTGACCCTCAGGCCCAGCACGACGTGATCCGTCTTGGAGAATCCATGCTGGCAGGTCAAAGCGGTATGCAGCAGATGATTGTCGATGGACAGGATGCCTACGTATTCTTTCGTCCACTGAAGCGTACGGGTTGGAGCATCGCCATCGTCTGTCCTGCCAGCGACATCTTCCACAACTACTACCAGTTGCTTTTCTCCGTCGGGACCATTATCGGTATCTCGCTTATCATACTCCTGATACTATGCTATCAGTCTATCCGGCGTTCGATGATTCCCCTGAACCAACTCGCCCTTCAGACACAGCATATCGCTGAAGGACATTTTGAGGAGCCGATATTCCCCAGTCAACGCCAAGATTCCGTAGGACGATTGCAGAACAGTTTTATCCGCATGCAACAGTCCCTTCACAAGCACATCAGTGAGATCAGGAGAATCAATGATGAGATGGAGAAACGTAACCAGGAACTCGTCAGGGCCAGCCAACTCGTGCAGGAGGCAGACCAGCAGAAGACTGCCTTCGTACAAGACATGTCACACCAGATACGCACACCACTCAACATCATCAACGGCTTTACGCAAGTGCTTTCTGCCGACTACCACAGCATCCCCGACGATGAACTCAGCGATATCATCACCCGTATGCGATCCAGTGCCAAGACGCTCAGCCATATCTCCCGTATGCTTATCGTTTCCTCTACCACTAATAGCGAACGACTAAACGGGAAGCAGACCACCTTCAGTTGCAATGCACTGTGTCAGGAGGCCATCACCTCTATCATACCCATGAACCCTGATACCGTCAGCATCTCTGTTAAGACGGATTTACCTGACGATTTCACGATTCATTCTGATCGCGAGGCACTCTTATTCATCCTCGGTGAGTTGCTCAACAATGCCAACAAGTTCACCCAAGAGGGCAGTATCACGCTGGCATGCAGTCAGACGGACAGCCAGACAGTCACCTTTGCCGTGAGTGACACAGGCATCGGTATTGCCGAAGGTGACCGCGAGCGCATCTTCACGCAGTTCACGAAAGTCAATAACTTCACGGAGGGAATAGGCCTCGGCCTATCGCTCTGTCAGCGGACAGCCACCATGTTAGGAGGCGACCTTGTGATCGATACCTCTTATCAAGAAGGCTCCCGCTTTCTGCTCAAGATCAGGATCCTATGATGAAGAAATTTCGTTATATTTGTATCCATAAATCCATTGAATTCGTATCACATAAAAACTAAAAACGATGAACAAAAAAACATTCTTATGTGCAGTTGTTGCCATACTAACACTGGTAGCCTGTAAGAACAGTCCGAAACAAGTGACTGAAGTGATTGACCTGCCTCGCGCAGAAACCCCTGATAATGTAGCGGAGGCGATGGATAGTTTCTTCCAACAAGCGGCTATCGATTCACTTGATATTCACAGTGTCATGATCGTCAAGGACGGCAGAGTGATATTCAGCCGTTGGCAGAGTGAGGGTGTGGACACGATCCCCCACGTGCTACACTCCGTCAGTAAAACATTTACAGCCACAGCCGTTGGTCTCGCCATCGCGGATGGTAAGATGGCCCTGACGGATAAGGTCATCGACTACTTCCCAGACAAACTTCCTGCTGAGGTCAGCGACAATCTGAAGGCGATGACCGTGCGTGACTTGCTCACCATGTCGTGTGGTCACGACGAAGAGCCCTCTTGGCGTGACACCGATCAGGACTGGGTAAGCGTCTTCCTAGCCCACCCCGTCAAGCATAAGCCGGGTACGTTCTACCTATATAATAGTCTGGGGACCTATGTGCTCTCGGCTATCGTCCAGCAGGTAACAGGCGAAAAGGTCGTCGATTACCTGAACACCCGTCTGTTCGAACCCCTTCACATCGACAAGCCCCGTTGGGAGGAGAGTCCACAGGGTATCAACACAGGGGGTTGGGGCCTCTATCTGAAGACAGAAGACCTCGCCAAGATGGGACAACTGTTGTTACAGAAAGGTGAATGGAACGGGAAGCAGATCATTCCCGCCGAGTGGGTGAGTGAGATGTCGAAAAAACAGGTGGAGAGCATCAACCCAGGCACCCGTATCGAACAGGCCGCCGAGCGCGGTTTGACGGTCGAGACCAGCGACTGGATGCAAGGTTATGGTTATCAGATGTGGCGTTGTCGTCCCGGTTGTTTCCGTGCCGACGGAGCCAGGGGTCAGTATATCATCGTGGTACCCGACAAAAACGCCGTGATCGCCATCACCTCCAATGTCGGGGATCTGCAGGCTGAACTGAACCTTGTTTGGGATAAGATCTTACCAGTACTATAGTCTGTCATACCAAATTTACAAAAAGATTATGAAGGATTTCAATTACTACGCACCAACGGAAGTGGTGTTTGGAGAACAGAGTGAGGAGCAGGTGGC
>JAFYPG010000291.1 GCA_017547605.1 Prevotella sp. | reverse complement strand
TGATCTTGCCCAGAAAACAGATGCCCTGCGAATCCTTGCGACGGGCATTCACCAGATGGTTGCGCTCTGCGATCTGGCGCACCTCGTCCTTCACGTAATGGCCTATGGGGAAGAGGGCTTTCTTAAGTTGCCAGTCATATATCTGCGCGAGGAAGTCCGTCTGATCCTTCACGGGGTCAGGACTTGTACAAAGCCACTTTCTCACCTCTGGCTTCTCACCTCTCACCTCTAATTCAGTCTGCGCATAGTGTCCTGTGGCGATGAGGTCGTAGTCGTGACCACGCTTCTCGTCGAAGGCACCAAACTTGATGAGACGGTTGCACATCACATCAGGATTGGGGGTATAGCCCGCGCGTACCTTATCCATCGTGTATTTAGTCACCTGATCCCAGTACTCCTGATGGCAGTCGATGACCTCCAGCCTACAGCCGTACTTATGCGCCACAGCCGTCGCCATCTCCAGATCCTCCTCGCTGGAACAGTCCCACTCCTCCGTTTCCTCTGGTCCTATCTTGATATAGAAGCAGTCCGGATGCAGTCCAAGTCTGGCGAACTCATACACCACGACACTACTATCTACACCGCCCGACAGCAGCACGGCAATCTTCTTGTTATCGATCTCTTTGATGTTCACGGCTGCAAAGGTACGATTAAGTGACAACAAATGACGAAGAACAATTTATAAATCTTGTTAAATATTTGAGAGAATCCATTGCCGAATGAAAAAAAGTTCATATCTTTGCGATATCAAAATGATATCACTTTCATCAACCATTTAAAATAAATAAGGTATGGAAACAAAAGAGTATGCTTTCAAAGGAATGGTAATGAACGGCTTCCTGATGCTGTTCGTCAACATCGCAGTGGCCATCCTGTCAATCGTAGGAATCGTGTATAGTATCATCCTGCTCGACAGCAGCAACGGCGCCTGTGGCGGTTGGCTGCTGGGCGGCAGTTTCCTGTTGCTCATCATCAACATCATCATGTGGTGCGGACTGATGATGCTGGAGCCCAACGAGGCCAAGGTGACCACTTGGTTTGGTAAGTACAGCGGCACCTTCTCGCAGACAGGTTTCTTCTGGATCAATCCGTTCTATGGCACCAAGAAGGTTTCGCTCCGTGCCCGCAACCTCGACGCCGAGCCCATCAAGGTGAACGACAAGACAGGTAACCCCGTGATGATCGGATTGGTGCTGGTGTGGAAACTGAAGGACACCTACAAGGCCCTCTTCGAGGTGGATTCCCAGACGATGGCCTCCCAGCCTAATGCCGTGGGCAGTGATACGAAGGGACTGATGAACGCCTTGGAGAACTTCGTGCGTGTGCAGAGTGACGCCGCTTTAAGGCAGGTGGCAGGACAGTATGCCTACGACGATGAGGACACGAAGGCTGGTGAGCCCACCCTGCGCTCGAGTGCTGACGAGATCAACGAGCAACTCGAACAGAAACTCGACGAACGACTCGCCCTCGCTGGTATCGAGGTGGTAGAGGCCCGCATCAACTATCTGGCCTACGCCCCGGAGATTGCTGCCGTGATGCTGCGCCGCCAGCAGGCGTCAGCCATCATCACCGCCCGTGAGAAGATCGTGGAGGGTGCTGTATCGATGGTGAAGATGGCCCTCGACAAACTCTCCAATGAGAATATCGTGGATCTCGACGACGACAAGAAGGCTGCCATGGTGTCTAATCTGCTCGTAGTACTCTGTGGAGACGAATCTGCCCAGCCCGTTGTGAACACAGGTACGCTGAACCACTAAAAAGTAAGAAGGTAAAAAAGTAAAAAGGTAAAACTATGGCTGATAAGAGTACCAAAAGTTTTATCCTCCGCGTTGATGCTGAGACGATGAACGCTATAGAGGCCTGGGCTGCGGACGAGTTCCGCAGCACCAACGGCCAGTTACAGTGGATCATCACCGAGGCGC
This sequence comes from Prevotella sp., assembly GCA_017547605.1. Lineage (GTDB taxonomy): Bacteria > Bacteroidota > Bacteroidia > Bacteroidales > Bacteroidaceae > Prevotella. The sequence goes on along the minus strand of JAFYPG010000291.1, from coordinate 7,492 downwards.
TGCGCAAAGCCAAGCGGCTGCCTAAAAAGAAGAAAGACAATGGAACAGAACAACTTTGATATCAAGAAGATTAAGGTGTATCGCACCACTGAGGCTACCGTCTTTGAGGTAGCGTTCGCCATCGTGGCCATCGTCGTATGGGGTCTGATCATCTGGCTCGTGCATCGTGCCCCCGACATCGTACCGACCCATTTCGATGCCTCAGGAAAGCCCAATGCCTTTGGCTCACCGGCAGGAGCCACCATCCCCTGTGTCATCCTCACGATAGGTGCTGTTGTCATGATGGTGCTGGCCTACTTCCCGCGGCATATCAATATGCCCTTCAGGATTACCAACATCAAGCAGGTAGAACTCGCCATCCGGCAACTACGGATCGTGGGCATCACCTTCCTGTTTTTGCCCTTGGCAGTAGCCTATATGATGCTGGGCATGAAGACACCCTCAGCGACACCCCTATTGCTGGTGGTTGGACTGATCCTCCTGGAATTTATCGTCATGTCGATCCTGATCTATCGGGCGAAGTAGGAATCTCACATCTTGTCGAACTGGTCCTTCAGCCAGTCCATGCGGATGTTGAGCCACTCCTTGAGATTCTCCACCTCATTCATATAGGATCCCCAGATATCCCTGTTTCTCCAGGTGTGGTTGTATAACACCTGCCACTTGTTGTCGTTTTCCTGAACAGACAACTTCAGATAGTTGGCATCGGCATTGATCTCTGCCATGATGGCAGACTTCTTGGAATAGTAATACTGATAGCGGTCCTTCACCAGTTGTACGAAATACGGATCCCTGAAGAGTTGTGATATCCACGGCTGATTCTTGATCTGGAATCCCTGCGGACGACTGTCGCAGCCGTCACCACCGCTTTCAGAGTTACCAAAGGCGATATCGTAATCCCACAGGGGACCCATATAGATCTTCTCGCCAGGCTCCCAGGTCATATAGGTGCTCGACCACCGGATGGCATCCCAGGTCTTGGCAATCTCGTTGATGATATACCATTCTACCATCGACTCTGCATCGAAGTACTTGCGCCAACCCGTCTCTTCGTCTTTGAAGTTACTACCATAGAGGGCTGCTTCTGCTTCGTAAATCTGACTCTTGGCCTGATTGAATTTCTGGTCGTACATCTTTACCGCAGGTGCCTTGATATTAACAGGTTGTGCCAAGTACTTCGTACGGAAATATCTGGCATCAGCCTCTCCAGGGGCATAGGCATCTATCTCCATAAGGAATCCGTCTTCACTGATGTCAACCCTGTGTTTCGAGACATTGACCTTCTCAGCAATCTGATATGTACCCTGGTACCTGCCATTCAGGAACACTTCTGCAAAACGGGTTCTGGGCGTCCAAGAGAGTTTGCTGATGCTGCCTAAATAGTATGCCAACTTGTTACGGAGCATCGACTTATCGGCATAGTTAGCCAAGAAGGCCCACATCTTACCAGAAGGCATGCCAAGGAAACTCTCCTTATTCTCGAACATCACCTTATAGGGCTTCTTGGGGAGGTCCCATGTGGAGTTGCCCCTGCCCCTGATCTGCATATCTGCCTCAAACACATCGCCTGCAGAACGCGTGACCACGTCCTCCTGAATCTTAACATGTCCTTTCTTGAAGTTGACCTTTGTATAAATATCCTTACCATCGTCTGTGGTTATCCAACACACGGGCAGACCAGTGAAGGCATGGATCTGCACCTGATAGGTCCTGGAGTTTGGCTCCGCATCCACCCTTAACTCGATGGGACGGCTGAAATCGACAACGGTGACATCGCTCTCTACAGGACTGTTATTGATACTGACACTTCCCACACTCGTGAAATGCGGTATGAAGTGTTTGTCACTGGCAATATGGGGGATCCAACCCTCTATGAGACTATCACCGATAATCTCACAATAGACGTTGCTGATCAGGTTCGAGGCATTTTGAGATTCCAGCAACTGGAACTCCAAGATACGAGGATCGGTATCCTCCTGAATGACGGTGACAGTATCAGTTACATACACCGTATCACGCTCATGTACCGTATCACGGACGATCACCGTATCAGGTTTCGTCTTTGATGGAACATCCGTCTGTTCGGGTTTCTTGGATTCAGCAGTATCTTCTTTGGTGCAAGAGAACACCATACTTAGCACGATCAGGACAAAAGCGAGACCAAAAGTTTTTCCTTTCATATATCCTCCAACTTTAAAACCTTCTCAACAATTGGCGCCATGTCGTAGTACTTATACTCTGCCAGGCGTCCTCCAAAAAGCACATGGTCTTCCCGGGCTGCCAACTGGTGATATTTGGCTGCCATCGCATTATTACGCTCATCGTTGACAGTATAGTAGGGTTCCATGCCTTCTTGATACTCTGTAGAATATTCGCGGCTGATCACCGTCTTCGGACAGTCATAGACCGCGTCGCCAAACATCTCGAAATGCTTATGCTCGATAATACGGGTGTAAGGAACCTCCCGTTCCGTATAGTTCATCACCGCATTCCCTTGGTAGTTGGGCATATCCAGAACTTCTTCTTCGAACCTCACGGTGCGCCAGTCCAGTCTTCCAAACTGATAGTCATAATAGGCATCAATGGCTCCTGTATAGACTATCTTCCCGGCAATGCCTTCCCAATGGGAACGGTTCTCAAAGAAATCCGTATTCACCCGTGTTTCCACACCCTCCAGAAGACCGTCGATCAGTCGGTTGTATCCCCCAATGGGAATGCCCTGATACCTGTCATTGAAATAGTTGTTATCATAGACGAAACGCACAGGAAGGCGTTTGATGATAAACGCCGGAAGATCGGTGCACTTTCGTCCCCATTGTTTCTCCGTATAGCCTTTGATCAGTGCCTCATAGATATCCCTTCCTATCAGCATCAGAGCCTGTTCCTCCAAGTTGCGTGGCTCGGAGACTCCTGCTGCCTGCATGGCAGCCACAGCATCAGCCTTCTGCTCCTCAATCTTCTTTCTGGCCTCTTCAGGTGTGGTAACACCCCACATCTGATAGAACGTATTCATATTGAAGGGCAGGTTATAGCGTTTCCCCTTGTAGTTGGCTATCGGTGAGTTCGTATAACGGTTGAAGGGCACAATGGCGTTTACGAAATCCCAGACCGTCTTATTATCCGTATGGAAGATGTGGGCCCCATACTTATGCACATGGATCCCCTCTACCTCCTCACAATAGATATTCCCACCCAGGTGAGGACGCTTGTCGATGACCAGACATCTCTTACCCTTCTGTCTGGCAAGATGGGCAAACGTGCTGCCATACAAGCCTGCACCTACTATCAGATAATCGTACTCCTTACTCATCTCACTTACGCTTATAGAAATACAGCCGACGGCCAGCCCCTTCGCCAGTGACAGCCTGCAGGGCATAGTCGTGGGTTACCTTGATACTATCCAGAGACAAGGACACCTTCTCCTGGAACGGCTCTGCCGCGATGATCCAGACAGGGTTAATCCGCTCAAAACTCTCCTTTTCGGATTTCAGTAGTCTTTCCGAGATCGGCAGTTGGAAATGGAGCATTACCCTGTTGGCCTGTGTCAGACCATGTCTGTTCAATACGGCCAGGCCGTCGAAACTGGCACTGTTCCATATACTGTTCCTATCCCCCTGCGGTATCTCCCGAATGGCTTCGTCTGCCTCTTCATAAAACAGTTGATCCTCACAAAGGCCTGTTTTGGCATGAAAGAACTTCAGGGGTATCAACAAGAAGAACAACAGGAAGACCAGTGCTTTCTGCCATCTGTTGATCGCATCATACAGATAGGCTGTTGCCACGACGGTCACAGGTGCAAAGATAATGAAATAATTACCCCATCCCTTGTTTCCTAAGGCAACAAAAGAGCCCACATAGCATAGAGCAATCAGGACATTAAGCGTCGTCACTCTTTTCTTCAGGAACAACAGTGACAGGATAACCAGTGTCGTCAGTCCATAGAACAGATAGACACGCCTTCTGTCAGTTGCCACGGCCGTAGGGGCAGACATGTATTCAAAGTTGAATGTAAAGGTGCCATAGATCATCTCTTCGATGCCCTGACTACCATACAACCCCCAGATGACCAGACAACAGACGGCGATAAAACTGACCCAGCCGAAGAATATCACGACAAGCGACTTCATCAGTTTAACTGGCATAACCGTTGTTTTCCTGGATAGATGATAGACCGTATAAACCAAGATAGCACAACAGGGGGCTGCCATATTGTTGATTCTCAGGAAGGTGACGACCCCAAGCGATACACCAATCAGGAAAAAAGCCTTAGAGGAGATCGCCCTACCCTCTACGAAATGCCGGACAAAGACATACAGGCAATAGCTGATGGGTAGCAGACTCCACTCCTCAGTGAGGTTTCCATCGGAAAGTACCAGGATATAGGAGAACAGACCGATAACCACTGGCCATATTGTGCTACGTGACTTGACGAACAGAGAAGCTATCAGCCACCAGATATAGGTTACCGCCGCGATATTGACACAGAAAAGCAGGAACAGGCCCCATCTTCCTGGGATCAGCCACTGGCAGAAAGCATTGACGAAATAGACCACTGGTCCTTTATGGTCAAACAGATCCAGATACGGCACCTTCCCCTGAAGCATGGCCAATCCCATCTGCTTGAAGACCACAGAATCACAGCCTTCATATACCCCGAGAGGGGTGATGGAAAAGGCCAAAATCAACTGATAACTCATGGTTACCAAGAGTATCAGGAGGAACACGCCCCATCTGCCTTTCACTGAAACACCGTTCATCACCGATTATTCTTAAGATTCCTATTGATAGTCCTGAAGTCACCCAGTGCCTTCCAACCGATCTTCATGATGCGCTTCATGTTGATGGAGTTGACCCCACCCTGTCGCGGCCTGAAGGTAATGGGATACCAACCGATACTATAATTCCACTTTTTGGCGATGGCAGAGATGGCCACATTACACAGGAAATAGTCATGGGGGATCACGTCCATGATGCGCTGCAACTTCTCAGCGCGCATGAGGCGGAACGGTGTATTGGCATCCGTCACCCATTCATGGAACATCAGCCAGACAATCAGCCGCAGCGTCTTGCTGACAAAGACCCTGTTGGCACCGTCCTGACGACCTTTCCTAACCCCTATCTGGAAATCGTAACGATCGCGGTTCTCCCACATCTGCCAGAACTCATCAGGGTTGGTCTGTCCATCACTGTCCGTCTGAAACACATAGTTGGCCCCCTTGGTTATTGCATATCGATACAGATAGAGCACAGTAGCACCATGGCCGCTGTTTGGCTTATCCAAAGGCTCCAGCAACGGATACCGTTCCTTCAGCCTCTGCATGATGGCATAGGTATCGTCTTTACTGCCATCGTTGGCAATCACCAACCTCGCCTCGCCCTCTGCCGAGAGTTTCACGACAACGGGATACCACTGTCTGATGGTCTCCTCAATATTCTTCGCCTCATTATAGGCTGGCATCACCAGATACACTTTCTCCATGCTCATTCGGTTTAAAAGTGAAATATTTGTTCACAAGGAACTGGAAGAAGACCACCAGTACAATCGACAGCAGCTTCGACACAATCTTGTTCAATGCGAACGTATTGATACAGGTATAAAGGATCAGGTTACTCAGAAGGAGTCCTGTGAAACCGACACAAAGGAAGATACCGAAGCGCCGCCCAGTCTTATCCTTTACCTTGAAATTGTAATTGCGGTTCAGTATGAAACTGGTCGAGATACCAGCCACGACACTGATACAGTTGGCCACGATATAATGTACCCCGAGCACTTGTACCAATACCGTATAGATGGCAAAGTCAAGTCCCGACGAAAACGAGCCTATGATGCCATAGAGGATCAAATGGTGAAACTTCTGGTATAGTGTCTTTATGAGATCCTTCATGCCATATTACAGATTATTACAACTTATCATTCTGCAAAGATACGGCTTTTTTCTGAATTAACGTTAAAAAAACATAGAAATTTGTGATCTGACAGGAAATCTCCTTAATTTTGCGATATTTGAATGCTGAAATTATCAAAAATAAGATAAAACTATGGTAGAACTACGTAATGACCAACTCTCCATCCTCGTGTCAGAGAAAGGAGCCGAACTCCAGAGCATCAAAGATGCTGACGGCAAGGAATATCTTTGGCAAGCAGACCCCAAGTACTGGCCTCGCCACTCCCCCATCCTCTTTCCGTTGGTGTGCAGTGTCAACGATGAGACCTATCGTGTCGATGGTCGCGAGTACCACCTGCCGCGCCATGGTTTCGCCCGTGATGCCGAGTTTAAACTGATTGCCCAAAATGAGCGTAAAGTCACCCTCGCCCTCGAATCTTCCGAGGAGACAAAAAAGGTCTATCCCTACGACTTCACCCTCAGCGTCAGTTACGTGCTCGACGATCATAAGATCGGTGTTATCTGGCATGTTCACAACACCGACATTCGCGAGATCCACTTCCAGATTGGCGGTCACCCGGCCTTCAACATACCAGACATGAAGGCTGGTGAAAACCAATACGGACGTATCCGTCTTGACAACGAGGAACCCATGGATGCCCTTCACAGTTATGGCGACGGTTCCCACGACATGGATGAGGTTCCCTTCGTCGAGGCAGAAGACGGTATGATGGAATTCTCTAACAACACCTGGCGCAACGACTCCATCAAGATTCACAAGTGCCAACTCCATCGCGCCGAATTGCTCAATAAAGCAGGCGAACCCGAGGTGACCGTCACCTTCCGCACACCCGTCGTCGCTTTCTGGAGTCCCTATGGCAAGGAAGCACCCTTTGTCTGTATCGAGCCTTGGTATGGCATCGGTGATCCTCGCGGTTTCAAGGGCGAGTTCAAGGACAAACCCCTGATGAACCACCTCCAGCCTGGAGCCAGTTTCATGAGCAGATATGAAATAACGATCGGATAGAGGGTATCCCACCAGATAGGATCATCCGATATCGGATTTAATACGCTTCGCGATATTTGGAGTCATCCTTGTCGTCCAACATGGAAAGATAAGACTGGTAGCGGCTCTGGGCAATATAATGGTCTTCGAGGGCCTGCAACACGGCACAGCCCGGCTCGTGGGTATGGGTGCAGTTCGAGAAGCGGCAGTCCTTGGAGAATCGGAAGATCTCGCGGAAGTAACTGGTGAGTTCCTCGGGCTCCATGTCGAAGGTGCCGAAGCCTTTGATGCCCGGCGTATCGATGAGCCAACCCTTCGACGAACTAAGGGACCGCTGAGAGGTGAGAGGGATCATCTCAGAAAAGGTGGTGGTATGCTGACCTGTGTTATGGGCATCGGAGATCTCTGCCGTACGGAGGTTTACACCAGGCACCAACTGATTAATCAGCGTTGATTTCCCCACGCCGCTGTTGCCACTGAGCAGGGTGATTCTGTCTTCAAGCAATGGGCGCAGTTCCTCCACGCCCTCCCCCGTGGCCGCAGAGATGGCACGGCATTCGTAGCCAATGGTCTCGTAGAGGGAGATCATCATCTGCTGATA
>JAFYPG010000030.1 GCA_017547605.1 Prevotella sp. | reverse complement strand
TTGGATGAGTTGGAGGTTGAACTTTCCAAGGAAGATAAGGAGCACTCTACGGAGGAATTGGGAGATTTCCTGTTCTCCGTCATCAATGCTGCCAGACTGTACAAATTGAATCCTGATAATGCTTTAGAGAAGACAAACCGAAAGTTTATCGATCGTTTCAATTATATTGAGGATCACAGCATTAAGATCGGTAAGCCTTTGAAAGATATGACGCTTCAGGAGATGGATGCCTTATGGAATGAGGCCAAGGAAAAAATGAAAGATCATAAATAATAAAATAGGTGTTATGAAGAAAGTATCTTATTTATTTGTTTTAATTGCCAGTTTATCTGTACTTGGTAGTTGTGGCGGTAGTGGAAAGCAGCAGGCTGCTGTAGAAAAAGATTCAGTATCTCTTGATGACCTGATTCCTCGCGACAAGACGATTTATGGTATTTGTACTGAAGGAACAGCCATGAATACGCTTGAGATGATTACGGATAGCGGTGATACACTTCGGCTGAATCTGGAAAAAGCATCGGAAAGTGGTAAGGTCTTCGGTGGCCTGCAGGTAGCAGACCGTGTGGCTGTTGTTGTTGACAAGGATACTCAGGATGCACAGATTGTTATTAATCTGAATACGTTGTTGGGTGATTGGGTTATGCCGGATCCTTTGGATGGCAGTGATGAAATTGGTATCCGCATTAAGGAAGGCGGTGTGGCCGAGAGTATAGATCAAAGCACCATCATCTACCGTACTTGGAAGATCTTCAATGGTGATCTGGAAATCCTGCTGGTGCGTGAAGGCGGCGGTGATGAGGAAGAAGAAAACCGCTATGAGATTCTGACGCTTGGTCCTGACACCTTGGCATATCGTACAATCGGCAAACCCAAAGACGAGACAGAGACCTTCGAGTACAATCGTTGGAAGGAAAAGCCGAAATTGGATCTCCATGGTCTGGAACTTGAAGATACCAACGACGAGTTCAATAAGATCTAGTACTGAATAGGTGGAGCCATTCAAGGTACATATCCTTGGGTGTGGAAGTGCACTTCCCACCCTTCGTCATAACGCTTCTTCTCAGGTGGTGGAGGTGCGTGATAAGGTGTTGATGCTTGACTGTGCCGAAGGCACGCAGATGCAGTTGCGTAAGAGCCGTGTCCGCTTTACGAAATTGAGTCATGTCTTTATCACTCACCTTCATGGAGACCATTGTTTCGGACTTATCGGCATGATCTCTACCTTTGGTCTTTTGGGTCGTACGGCCCGCCTGCACATTCATGGCCCAAAGGCACTGGGTGAAGAACTGGACCGGCAGATCCAATTCTTCACCCATGATTTGGGATTTGAGGTGGTCTTCTATCCTGTTGAGACCACCCAGCGACAGACGGTCTATGAAGATAGAAGTATCGTGGTTGAGAGTATCCCATTGGAGCATCGCGTACCCTGCTGTGGCTATCTGATTAAAGAAAAGGCTACGTTGCCCCATATCCGTCGGGATATGATGGACTGTTACAATATTCCTATCAGTCAGGTTGGGAATATCAAGAATGGCGCGGACTGGACGACCGCTGACGGAGAGGTGATCCCTAACAGTCGTCTTGTTGTTCCTGCTGACAGACCGCGCAGTTATGCCTACATCAGTGATACCCGCTATATGTCCCATCTCCATGAACAGTTAATGGGGGTTGATACCTTGTACCATGAAAGCACATACGGTGATGATCATCTACCACAGTCGGAGAAGTATTACCATTCGACAGCCCGTCAGGCAGCAAAGGTCGCACTTGATGCCAAAGTCGGCAAGTTGCTTCTGGGTCATTACAGTTCCAGATATGAAGACGAACGAGTATTGCTGAACGAAGCAAAAGAAGTGTTTGAAAACACGTTTTTGACAAACGAAATGGATATTTTTGACGTATAATGGTCAAAAAATGACAGTTTTTTGCTGAATTATTTGGTGGATTCATTTTTTTTTCATACTTTTGCATAGATTTTATGCGTATGAAGAGAGTTGTATTCATATTATCAGCCGTTCTGGCTCTTGTCCTGTTTGTTCCTGTAACGGCCAATTCCAGTGTATTGAAAGAATATGCTATAGGCATTATGGACTTTCAGGATTCAGAAGTGACTATATCTGTTTCTCAAGGATCTGTTTATGTATATGGTGGTGAGGGAATGACTATTGAGGTTGTTTCACTCACGGGCAACAAGGTTTTTGAAGAGCAGATTGACAGTCCTGCACAGAAGTTTGAACTGAACATTCCTAAAGGTTGCTATATCGTCAAGGTGGGCAAGGTCGTAAGAAAGGTTTCCATTCGTTAGTTTTATTACTGTCTGGTGCCTGTCTGCTCTTGGATTCCTGTATTAGTGGAAACCGTGGGCCTTCAGAATCTGAACTCTCTGCTTTTGGTGAATATGTCTATTCGCTCGACACTTTACAGTTAGAGCATCATCTGGATAGTTTATTGAAAACGGATACTGTCGTCTGGGAAGGCGATAAGGCTGTGAAGGCGCGTTATGCAAGCATCGAAAAACTTGAGGGTAAACCGTTGTGGTTCTCAAGATTGGGTGTTGTGCCTGAGGCTGATTCATTGTTGGCTTTCTTGCGTAATGAACTACCAAAGCATGCGCTCGATACCACTTCGTTTTATTTGTCCCAGATCGCTGAGGATTTGCAGATTGTTCATCGTCTTGCATTCGATTCTGTGGGCATCAGCATTAACGAAGTGCTACCTCGTTTGGATTATTATCTCTCGAAAGCCTTTGTACGCTATACTAGTGGCCAGCGCTATGGTTTTACAAATCCAGATAAGTTACTGAACAAAATAGACTTTAAACCCAAGGGTGGGTATGCACGCCTCTTTGATTACGACATCGAGACCACAGACTATCAGGAAGCCCTTGAGAAGTTAGGTGCTGAAGGTGTGGCACGTATGAACTATCTCAGGACTTCACAACCCTCGTCCAGATTGTATCAGACATTTCAGCGAGAACTGGAAAGAACCACCGACAAAGAAGCCCGTCACCGTCTGGCAGTGAACATGGAGCGATGCAGGTGGAAAACGAAGCAGCCTGAGGAAAATGGCCGTAGGGTTATAGTGAATATTCCATCCTTACAGTTGTGGGCTGTAGGAGGCGATTCGGTTCTAAATATGCGCATTGTCTGTGGTGCAAGAGCCACAAAGACCCCCCTGCTACATAGTGAGATCAAATATATGCAGGTGAATCCGGAATGGCTTATTCCAAAGAATATCATTGACACTGAGGTGGCGCATCATGGAGGCGATTCTGCTTATTTTGCTAAACGTCGCTATTATATCGTTGACCGTAATTCTGGTGATACCCTTCATCCTGCTACTGTCAAACCGGAACAGTTGAAATCAGGTCGTCTTCGTGTTGGCCAGAAAGGTGGAGTGGGGAATTCTCTTGGTCGTATTGTTTTCCGTTTCCCCAATAATTTTGATGTCTATCTGCATGATACCAGTAACAGGGGAGCCTTTAATAGTGAAAACAGAACGCTTTCACATGGCTGTGTGCGTGTGCAGAAGCCCTTTGATCTGGCGTGTTTCCTCTTACCGGATGCCGACGATTGACTGAAAGATCGTCTTCGTATCTCTATGGATATAAAACCTGAGACAGAACGAGGACGTAATTATATCAAGGAACATGAAGAGGATCCTCGTCCGTTTAAACTGCTGACTTACCAGCAGGTGACTCCACATGTGCCTGTTTACATTATTTATTATACCGCTTATCCTAATCCTGGGACAGGCATCATTGAGACTTGGCCAGATTTATATGGATATGATAAAATCATCAGCCAGGCGGGTTCTCCTTTTCTGCTCAAATAGCATCTAATAGGGTTGTTTAACTATGGATGATCGTGATGAACAGCAAATAAAGCGGTTGCTTTCCGATGCAGCAACACAGCGAAAGGGTTTTGAACTGCTCGTGCGCTGCTATTCAGAACAATTGTATTGGATGATCCGAAGGATTGTGCTGGTACATGACGATGCGAATGATGTGTTGCAGAATGCACTCCTGAAAGCATGGAACGGCCTCGATTCCTATCATGGTGATGCGAAGATAGGTACATGGCTATCCCGTATTGCCATTAATGAGAGTCTGGATTTCCTGCGTCGTCGTAAACAACAGACAGTCAGTATGGATGATGTCTCAATGGGTTCACTCATGGCGGACGAATATTTCGATGGTTCAGAAGCAGAAGCCATGTTGCAGGAGGCGATAGCCACACTGCCTGATGTACAACGCACCGTCTTTCTGTTACGGTATTTTGAAGAAAAGAAATATAGTGAGATCAGTCAGTTGCTCAACACCTCAGAAGGCGCGCTTAAGGCGTCCTATCATATAGCGGTGAAGAAAATCTCTGAATATTTTAAATCACGTGATTAAACCTTTTGTATATTGATACGTCATATATGCGATGAATGAAGAGAAGTACATAGAAGAACGAGTAGGAAAGCGGAACCCATTTAGGGTGCCGGATGGTTATTTTGACCAGTTCCCAGAGCAGTTGATGAATTCTTTGCCTAAGCGTCAGCCTAAGGCAAAGTCAATCTGGTTACGTCCGATATTCTATGCTGCGGCCAGTCTCTGTGCGCTATTGATCTGCACAGGTGCCTATCTGGCATTGTCTGAGGAACCTAAACATGAAGCCGCTCTTGTTACTACACCCCAGCCGGAAGTGTATGACGAGTTTGACGAGGCTGCTGATTACATGATGCTCGACAACCATGACATCTACGCGCTTCTCTCAGAAAACTAAAAAAGTCCAACCGTCATGAAGAAACTGTTATGCTTAGCTTTTTGCCTGCTTTCCTTTACCGCAATGAAGGCAGATGAACCACAGAAGTTCTCCCCGGAGAAGTTCCAGGCTGATATGGAGCAGTTTATTACGCAGGAAGCAAAGCTTACCAGCGACGAAGCCTCAAAGTTCTTCCCCCTGCTGCGTGAGATGCATGCGAAGCAACGCGTGGTTTATGAGAAGATAAAAAAGGAGTGCAGCCAACGCCCCTCAAATGAAGAGGAGATCAAGAAAGTTGTGCAGAAGCGCGACAGTTACGAACTGGAGTTAAAAGTCATTCAGCAGACCTATCACAACAAGTTCTTCAAAGTGCTTCAGCCCTCAAAGGTTTTTGATGCTATCATTGCTGAAGACCGTTTCCATCGTCGTGCTTTCCGCAACTGGGGGCATCAGCGCCAAGGCCGCCCAACTACGCGTAAATAAGTTTTTCAAATAGACTTGAGACAGAATGCTG
>JAFYPG010000290.1 GCA_017547605.1 Prevotella sp. | reverse complement strand
GGCCGTAGTAGTGCTGGAAGCCCGTCTTCTGGGCGAAGGCCTGGAAGCCCATACTGCCGTTTTGCGCCCCATGGAAGAAAGCCGTCTGATACCCCTCGGCCCCCAGGATGCCTGCCAGTCCGCTGAACTCGTTCATCGAGGCAGGTGTGAGGATGAAGGGTTCCACGAACATCGGGATGCTGGAGAGGATGCTGGGCATGCCGTCGATACTCTTGCGGCCGTTACAGAAGCTATAGCGGAAGGTGGTGCTTTGGGCGATGAGAGAATCGGCAAAGGGCGTGTAACCTTTATATGTGCCGCCATCGAGGTCGCGATTCAGCGTGCCGATATATTCCCTTCCGAAACTCTCGACGATGAGGATAACGACATTCTTTTTCTTGAAAGCAGTATCATTGGGGACGGCGGGATGATGGATGGGCGAATAGACGGCCTCCATGGCCTCCTCGCTATCGAAGTAGTCGGGCACCGTAAAGACGTTCTTACCAATGGTGCGGATCAGTGAGAAGGGGGTGTTCAGGACCAAGGCAGCATCCGTAGGACGGGCGGCGTACTGGTTGGCATTGGAGATGGTGATGGGGCGTACGGCCGTGGTAAAGCCACCACGCATGCCTGCCACACAGAAAGGGGCAAAGAGCAGGAGCGACAACAGACAGACGAGGTTGTAGTGCCAACGGTGAATCAGACGTCGTGTCGCCACCCGAGGTGTCGCGTAGAGTTTCCACAACTGGATCATCACCACGATGAACACCAGCACCAGATACGAATGGTTCAGGAACTCCGTACCAATGATACTGCCCAGATTCCCCTCGTTGGAGAACTCGCTGAAGACGGTGGTCGTCGTCCGTCGCAGGGTATATTGGAAATACACGGCATCGGCAAGGTTCACAACCAGTGCCATGCCATTGACCACCATGAATAGCAGCTTACAGATGCGGTGATACAGGGGTGTCTCCTTCTGATGCAGGGGGAAGAGCATCAGCACCACCCATAGCACGTTGGTATAGAGGATGGCAGACGTGTCGAAAAGCAGACCCCCGCACCAGATGTCGCAGGTGTATCTGAGCATGTCGCTATTCTCCAGCCAGTAAGCCAGACGTGCCACCTGATAGGTGAGGAATACCAGCAGCAGGTTCCACAACACTGCTAACAACGGGGCATATAGTTTGTTCATCAACTTTCTCATACTCCTTTATCTCTTCTCTAAGTCTTTCGAGGCCGCCTGTAGCACAGCGCGCCCTTGGCGGAGCAGCCTTTCATGATCCTCTCCCTGTGTAACAACCACCCTGTCACTGATCAGATCGTAGTTGATGAAACTGGCACTGTCGATCACGTTGAAGCCATCCGAGTAGGTGTTGATGGCGAAGGGGTGTTGGTAGGTGCTGCTCAATACGTCGCGGCTGAAAGTAAATTCGTCGTGGGCAAGACCTAATTGTCCCAGCAGGGTAGCAGGCAGGTCTGTCTGGTTACACACCTGTTGAATCTTTTGAGGACTCTTTACGGCTCCACCCACCCAGATCATGGGAATATGGTTCAAGAGGGGGTTCGTCTCGTCGATATCTTTGTAGGGAATGCCGTGGTCGGGAAGCATCACGATGAGTGTGTTGTCCCAAGCTGCACTCTGGCGGAACTGCTCTATAAACTGTCCTATAAACTGGTCCAGATAGTAGAAGGCATTGAGAACCTCGTCGTCAAGTTGATGGATGGGCACATCCCACGGTGCGTGGCTGCTCAAGGTGGAGAATCCGATAAGGTAGGGCTCTTCCTGTGTGGTGGCCATCTGGTAGAGTGTCTTAAAGGTAATCCCGTCGTTCACGCCCCATTCTGATGTCTTCTGCTCCTCGGCGCTAAAGTCATCCTTCGAGGTCAGTGATTCAAAGCCTCCGGCAATCAGATAACTCTTCATGTTCGTGAAGTTGATGTCGCCACCATAGAGATAATGGGTGTGATAGCCCCGTTCTTCCTTCAGTGTCTTGGCGATGTTGGGCATGGTACAACTCTTTGAGGGAATCTTCATCACTGACATAGAGGGGAATGAGGGGTAGCCACTCAGTGCACATACCGTTCCCCTGTCCGTGCGCCACGTATTACCATAGCAGTTGGTGAAGTAGATACCCTCCTTTGCCAAGCGGTTCATGTTGGGCGTCACGTCCTCTCTGCCTCCTATTTCCGTAAACTCTCCGCCACAGCCTTCTAATAGGATGATGATGATGTTGGGTGTCTGTGTGGTCAACAGGGTGTCACAGTCTTTGCTCTCTGTATTGTAGAGTTTACTGATAATGCTATCGCACGTCTTGTCGTCCATGAACTCGTAAACCGTATTAACACTGGCAGACTCCTCGAGTGAGGCGAAGAAACTGAACACAGGGTTGACAGCCGAGTGGTTGAGGAATTGGTTCTGAGAGTAATACACCTGTCCGATATTGGTGGTTGATTCGCCCAGTCCTCCACGGATGCCGATAATGATCAGAGGGATGCACATCAGGGCGATGAGCGACTCTATGATACGATACCTGCTGGGTTTGATATCCCAGCGGGGACGTGTATAGGCCAACCATAGGAGCACGGATAATACTATCCATACGACCAGCCTCACCAGCAGATAGCCTGTCGAGACACTGGCCATCGCCTCTGTAGGCGTCTCCAGATACTGCAGACATGAAGACTCGAGTTTAAAGAGCCAGAACTCATAGAGACTGGCATCAGCCAATAGGGCGAGTATCAAAGCGACGGCAATGATGGCGTAGTAGGTCTTGAGGATGATGCGGAGCCACCTGGTACTACCCGTGAAGATGCTGATCACCACACAGAGGAAGGGAATGATCAACAGATAGAGCGACATGGAGAGGTCAAGGGTGAGTCCATGGAGGATAACCTGTGCCACATCACCTGCCGTAAACGGATGGTTGACACTGTTATACCACATGAACACAGGCTTGGCCATGATGAACAGCACCACCGTCACCAAGTATGTCTTCAACAGATATAACGCCCGCTTTCCCATTCTTACAGACTCTGCATGTCGTTGAGCTTCTTATAGTACCCATCCTTCTGGAGCAGTTCCTCATGGGTGCCTCGCTCCACAATCCGCCCCTCATGGAGCACGCAGATCTCATCGGCATTCTTGATGGTGCTCAGACGGTGAGCAATGGCCACTGTCGTACGCGTCTTCATCAGTCGTTCCAACGCATCCTGTACCAAGCGCTCACTTTCGGTGTCAAGGGCGGAGGTGGCTTCGTCGAGGATGAGGATAGGAGGATTCTTCAGGATGGCGCGGGCAATGGAGACACGCTGGCGCTGACCACCGCTAAGTCTTCCGCCACGATCACCGATGTTCGTGTCGAACTGCTGCTCAGACTGCATGATGAAGTCGTAGGCATTGGCAATCTTCGACGCCTCCTCGATCTGCTCCTGGGTGGCATTATCGACACCGAAGGAGATGTTGTTGCGGAAGGAGTCGTTGAAGAGGATGGCCTCCTGGTTCACGTTGCCTATCAGTTGGCGAAGGTCGTAGATACCCAGTTCCTTCACATTGATACCGTCGATGAGTACCTCGCCCTCCTGCACGTCATAATAGCGGGGAATCAGATCGACCATGGTCGATTTGCCACTGCCCGATTGTCCTACGATGGCGATGGTCTTGCCTTTGGGGATCGTGAGGTTCACATGATGGAGCACCCACTGTTCTCCGTAGCGGAACGACACGTCGCGGAACTCTATCTGGTGTTCGAAAGAGCGCAGCTGCTTGGGTTGAGCAGGTTCCTTGATGGTGTTCTCTGCCATCAGGATCTTGTCGATGCGCTCCATGGATGCCAGTCCCTTGGGGATGTTATAGCCAACCTTCGATACTTCCTTCAACGGGTTGATGATGGAATAGAGGATGACCATATAATAGATAAAGGTGGGACCTGACAGCGATTGGTTAGTCAGCACCAGAATACCGCCAAACCACAGTACGATAACGATCATGCATGTGCCAAGGAACTCACTGAGTGGGTGGGCGGCATATTGACGGATATTCACACGCATGATATCGCTACGGTAGGTGGAGTTGATGCGGCTGAACTTATTGCGCATCTTGTCTTCT
>JAFYPG010000289.1 GCA_017547605.1 Prevotella sp. | reverse complement strand
CTTACCCCAGCCGAGACGGAGTTTCAAGTCGCTCACGGCGGAGACGTTCTTCATGAAGGCTTCCTCATTGATCTTCCATGCCAGTGCGACAGAGGGGAAGAGTGCCCAGTGATCCTGGAAACGGCTGGAACCGTCGTCACGAACCGTGGCGGTCAGCATGTAGCGATCCATCAGCGTGTAATTCATACGGCCGAAGAACGATACGAGATAGTTCTCAGTCCTGTACTTGTAGAGGTCCCAGTTGTAGAATCCACCAGGATTTTCGGGATTCGTGTTGGGAACGGCTCCCCAATAGTTGTTGATCTTGGAGCGCCAGAAACTCTGCCACTCGTAACCACCCATGATATCGAAGTGGTGGATCTTACCGAAGTCCTTATAATACTGGGCGTAAGCAGAGAGCTGGAGGTTGCGCTTGGTGATCTGTTCCCAGCCATGGTTGCCGTAGTAGATGTTACTGGGCGAGGCAGAGGTGTGATCAGTATATTGGCGTCCCTTGGAGATGTCGGCACCCAGTGTCAGGTGGAGGCGCAGGTCCTCGAAGCCATGGATCTTATAGTCGATGTCAGCGCTGCCGATGAAGGCACGGCTGTGAGCCCTGTCGTCTTTCTCATTCAGCATGGCAAGGGGGTTCTTCGTAGCGTTACGCTCATAGGTCCAGGGCCAGGCGGGATCACCAAAGGCAGCACCGGTGGGCCACTCGAAATAGCCGCCGAAATTGTCGGTACTCAGGCCGGTCATGGCCTTGTGGTATTCTGAGGTATATGCGTAGGGATCCTGTGTCGGGTCCATGCTGGTGGCAGCACCTACCGCACCGGCATCAGCATACTGCGAGAAGGAGTACATGCCCTTCGCATTCAAGTTCAGTGTCAGGTGGTCGTCAAGCAGTGACGGACTGAGGTTGATGGCACCAGTCACACGCTTGAAGTCTGAGGTTTTCAGGATACCCTGCTGATCTGTGTAGCCGATAGATACGCGGTAGGGTAAATTGCCTGCGGCACCGGACAGTGTCACATTATGGTCGTGGGAGATGGCCGTACGATAAATCAGATCCTGCCAGTCGGTATTGGCGGTACCAAGCACGCTATAAGCCTCGCTCTCCGTACCGCAGATGTCCTTGATCAGACTGCGGAACTGGTCACCGTCCATCACGTCGAGGGTTTTCTTCTTCTGGCTGATGGTCAGGCTTCCGGCGTAAGACACCTGTGGAGTGCTGCCCTTGCGGCCCTTCTTCGTGGTGATGATGATGACACCGTTAGAACCACGGCTACCATAAATAGCGGTAGCTGAAGCATCCTTCAGCACGTTGAACGACTCGATATCCTGCGGGTTGATCATGGAGAGGGGGTTAGCAAGACCCTTCACACCGTTGTTATCCATGGCCACACCGTCGATCACGATCAGCGGGTCGTTGGAGGCGTTCAGTGACGAACCACCACGGACGCGGATCTGGGCACCACCACCAGGGGTACCGTCGTTACTGGTGATATTCACACCAGCGACCTTACCAGCGAGCATGTCTTGCGGGTTCACCACCAGACCCTTGTTCTTGGAGTCGGGCTTCAGGGCGGTCACAGAACCGGTCAAGTCGCTTTTCTTCACTGCACCGTAACCGATGACTACCACATCCTGAAGGACGGTCTGGTCATCCTGCAGTGTTACTTCCAAGGTGGGAGCAGCCTTTACCGTCACGGGCTGGTAGCCGATGTAGGTAATGGTAATGTCTGCACCCTGATTGGCCTTCAGTACGAAGTTACCTTCGAAATCGGTCACAGTGGCGGTCTGTGTGCCGTCAACGCGTACCGTTGCGCCGATAATGTCTTCGCCTGCAGCATCTTTCACATGGCCTTTGACATCGATTTGTGCAAAGGCACTTACGGATAGGAACAGCCCTAAAATAAGGCCGAACATCCTAAGCGGAAAATGAATGTTTACCTGCTTCATCATTACTTTTAATTAGAGTTAATTGTTTATTTGTTATATCTGTTTATAATTCTGAGGCTTAGGTTCTACGGTGCAAAGATAGGATTCTTTTTGATACGTTGTTCTTTTTTATGGTAAAAAAATCTAAATGCATAATGCAAACGTTTGCACGGGCGCGTGTGTACATTATTTTTTATGAGATAGAGGCAGTTATTTATTTTTTTTGTATCTTTGCATCGTTGATAATTAAAAACCAATTAGAAACCGGATGAAAGAGCATGTACCGATGACGATGAAAGACATAGCCAAGGAGTTCGGAATCTCCGTGGCAACGGTGTCGCGTGCGCTGAAGGATTCGCCCCGTATCAGTGAGGAACGGCGGAAGGCAATCCAGCAGTATGCCCGTGAACACAACTTCTATCCCAACATCATCGGTGAGGCCCTGCGCCATAACCGCGTGATGCCGTCGAAGATGATTGGTGTCATAGTGCCGGAGTTCACTCACTATTATTTCTCTTCCATCCTGACGGGTATCGAGGAGGCCACTGCTGCACGGGGCTTCAACATTATGGTGGCCCTTAGCGGGGAACAGTATGAGCGCGAGGCCCGCATCTGTGAGAATTTCCTTCGCTATAAGGTCTGCGGAGTGATCGTCTCCCAAGCGAAGGATACGCGGAACTATGACCACTACCAGCGGCTATTGGATGCAGGGATTCCACTGGTATTCTACGACCGGATATGTACGGGCGTGAACGCCAGTCGTGTGGTGGTGGATGACTATATGGGTGCTTATAATGCCGTAAACCATCTGATAGAGACAGGTTGTAAGCGTATTGCTTTCTATGGTAGTCCCATGAACCTTGAGATTTCGAAGAACCGTTACAATGGCTATAAGGATGCGCTGCTGAAACATGGCATGCCCATAGACGAGAAGTTGGTCTGTGTTTGTGACAACCGCGTGGATGCCGAGACGGTGACGCCTGAAATTCTGGCTCTTGACACACCGCCAGACGGATTCTTCGCCGTGAACGACGATACAGCCATCGGTATCCTCTATACCGCTAAACATGCTGGCTACCGTGTGCCAGAGGATATATCCATCTGTGGCTTCACCAATGGTCAGAGAGCCATCGCCTGTGACCCGATGCTGACGACGGTGGAGCAGCGTGGGCACCGTGTGGGAGAGGAGGCTGCAGAGATCCTGATGGAAAAGGTGGAGGGCCTGAGTCCGATGGAGAAAGTGGAAAAGCGCGTCGTGCGCACCCGCCTTATTATCCGTGGAACAACTAGATAATCATGATATGAAACAAAAACCTGATCTTTCCTTTTGGAAATTATGGAACCTGAGTTTCGGGTTCTTCGGCGTACAGATCGCCTACGCCTTGCAGAGTGCAAATATTTCGAGAATCTTCGCCACCCTCGGTGCGGATCCACACAACCTGAGTTATTTCTGGATTCTGCCGCCACTGATGGGTATCCTTGTGCAACCGATTGTCGGCACACTCTCCGACAAGACGTGGACGCGCTTCGGGCGACGCATACCTTATTTATTTATTGGGGCCGCCGTTGCCGTGCTGGTGATGTGCCTGCTGCCGAACTCTGGATCTCTGGGACTGACAGTCGGGGCCGCGATGATGTTTGGACTGATTGCCCTGATGTTCCTTGACACGAGTATTAATATGGCGATGCAGCCATTTAAGATGCTTGTGGGCGACATGGTGAACGAGAAACAGAAGGCCAAGGCCTACTCTATCCAGTCGTTCCTATGCAATGCGGGGTCAGTGATGGGCTATGTGTTCCCCTTTGTGTTTACGTTTATCGGTATCAGCAACGTGGCGGAGAAAGGTGTGGTGCCAGATTCTGTTATCTGGTCGTTCTATATTGGTGCGGCTATCCTCATCCTCTGTGTCATCTATACGACATCGAAGGTGAAGGAGTGGAATCCGCAGGAGTATGCGGCGTATAATCCTGTCTCCGAGGAGAAAGAAGAGAGTGCCAATTGGATCACCCTCCTGAAGAATGCGCCTTCTACTTTCTGGAAGGTGGGGTTGGTACAGTTCTTCTCCTGGGCAGCGATGCTCTATATGTGGAACTATACGACGGGTGCCATTGCCGAGGTGGTATGGGACACCACAGATGCCTCGAGTGAGGCCTTCCAGGAGGCAGGTAACTGGACGGGAATCCTCTTTGCCGTACAGGCTGTGGGAAGTGTGGTCTGGGCTGCCATGCTGCCGCAGTTCAAGAACACGAAACTGGCTTACTCCGTGAGCCTGGTGATTGGCGCTATCGGTTTTATGATGGTACCTTACATCCATGACCAGTATATGCAATTTATCCCGTTCCTGATGATCGGCTGTGCCTGGGCAGCGATGCTCGCTATGCCATTCACGTTCGTCACGAACGCCCTGCAGGGTTACGGTCACATGGGTGCCTATCTGGGCCTGTTCAACGGTACGATCTGTATCCCGCAGATCGTCGCTGCCATTTGTGGCGGAGCCATCCTCTCGTTGGTGGGCCACCATCAATCGACGATGATGATCGTAGCAGGCGTCAGTTTCGTGATTGCCGCTGCCTGTGTCTTCGTGATCAGGGAGAAGAAAACGGCCTAGCATTCGCATATGATCCGCTCACTCTGGATAGCCCTTTGTCTGGTGTTCTCACTGCCTGTCGTTGGCAGTGAGAATCTGCTGACGGAGCGGTATAACCTTTCTTATCTGGATCTGAGCAACGGTCTTCCCCATAATAATGTAAGCGACATTTTCAGAGACTCAAACGGCTTCCTTTGGATATCCACCTTTGGAGGTGGACTGGTGCGTTATGACGGCTATAGTTTCATGGAGCCTCGACTGGATCTGAACAGTAAGTCGTGCAGAAGTATTACTGAGGATGATTTCCATAGACTTTGGGTTGCGTTCGATGAGGGTATCAATATCATCGACCTGAGGACGATGAATGCTGTGGTGCCTGACCATCCGGAACTTCAGAAGTTGATGGCCCGGCCTTCCATCAGGTGTTACCGTGATGCCATCGGTCGTATCTGGATTATCAACGATCAGCAAGTCAGTCTTGTGACGTTTAAGGGACAGGGGGAGATTGATCGGATATGTGCCTATCCTCATCCGTGGCGAATGCTCGACATGGCGATCTGTGATTTGGAAGGTAATGGAAAACCGTGGATTGGCATAGATGGCGGTCTTTACAGGTTGGTGGAGAAAGACGGGAAATTGGTGCGTGAAGAGATATCTGCCTTGTTGAAACCATTGCAAAACCATTATATCACCGATATCCTGAAACGTAATAACGTCGTGTGGATTACAACCAACATGGGACTCTTCCGCTATGATCCTTATAAGCAAAAACTTGATGAGTATCATCATTCCAGTGCGCCGGGATCGCTTTCGCATGTTTTCTTGTCGAGCCTGGCAGTAACACCGGACAATCATCTGCTGGTAGGCTCTCTGTTTGGTGTTAACATCTATGATGACCTGACAGACAGTTTTACGGCATGGACCACAGAAAGTAACCCTCCGTTGAAGAGTGATTTCATACATAGTATCCGAGTATTTCATGGACATATCTGGATATGTACAGAGTCGGGGGGAATAACCTGTCTGGCTCCCCGTCGGCTGTTGCTGCGTAACTCCATTCATACAAGTGATCCCCGTTCTCTGTCGCCTAATCCTGTCAATGCCATGTATGTTGATTCCGATAACCGTCTGTGGGTAGGAACGGTGGAAGGAGGACTTAACCTCAGGGAAAAAGGCTCGACGGATTTTATCCATTACACGACCTCTAATTCCGGATTGTCGCACAACAGTGTCTCTGCCTTCGCCGCCGATCAGCATGGCAGGCTTTGGATAGGCACTTGGGGAGGCGGTGTCTGTGTGACTGACAGGAATAGTCCGCATAGGATATCACGCCTTGAACTTCCTGGGGAGTATTTTATGCGTACGACCTTTGTAGGGGCACTTGCCAACGACACGATCAACGATGGGTTGTGGATTGGCAGTAATGCAGGTCTGTTCTATTATGACTTCAAGACGCAGAAGATAGAAGATCCGTTTGAGGGCTGCCGTAATGTAACTGGTAGCATTGGTGCCATCGTCGATCGTGACGGTTTTCTGTGGATGGGCTGTATGCAGGGCTTAAGAATCGTCGATCTCAATTCAGGGCGTCAGGGACACAGACCGTTTAAGACTGAGGGTATCACCCATAAACTTGACGAGCCTGGTTCCCGAATAGTAGATAAGATATCTTCTTTCTGTCAGACGAAGGATGGTACCCTCTGGCTGGGTAGTAACGGCTATGGGCTATACCGTTTGGTAAAGGATGATAAGGATAATCGCAGACATTTCGAGGCTCTGACTACGGAAGACGGGTTAGCCTTCAGCGGTGTGAAGGGGGTTGTTGAGGATCTGAACGGCCGTCTTTGGGTGACGACTCAGAATGGT
>JAFYPG010000288.1 GCA_017547605.1 Prevotella sp. | reverse complement strand
TATAATCTACCATGTCGGAGTATTCGTAGATCTCTATGGGGTTGAGGTCGAACTCCATACCACCATAGGCTGCGCATTGCTTACCGAGGAACATAGAGAAATTATCGCTGGCCTTGACGCCGATGCCTGCCACATCAATGGACGATGCGGGCATGTTGTCGATACCGTCGGGAGCAGGACTGTTGTTACGGTTCAGACGCTGGCGCCAACGGAAAGAGAAGGTGTCGTTGATGTTTCCCTTTGCCTCGATACGGATCTGTCGCATGTTGAACTTCGCATTCTGGAACTCTCCGTCGCCCTGATTGACGTCAAAACTGTTGTTGAGGTTGAGCAGGAAATGGAAGTTGTCCTGTTTCTTCTCTATCTTCGTGACCTTCTCGAACAGGGACTGCTCACCGGCCGAGGCGTCCTTATCCTGCTGTGCCATCATTGTTACGGGCACGAAAAGCAGGGCAAATAATATTATTTTCTTCATAGACTTTTATTGTTAAAGATGATAGATAGTATTCTCGTTTCCTATTAGTATATTGAGAAGTATTCCTGGATCTTCTTCCAGTCGTGGGTCTTCGTCAGGGCGAGCATGAGGAGTACACGGGCCTTCTGCGGATTCAGGGTCAGGGCAGCCACAAACTCATATTTCTCGTCATCCACCTCACCATTCAGACAGGTAGGACCCGTCGGACAACGGCTGGAGCGTACCACGAGAATACCCTTCTCGCGAGCCTTCAGGGCTACATCAAACACATCCTTGTAGAAGTTTCCATCGCCCACACCGGCCAGTACGATACCGTCGAAGTTGGCATCAACGAATGCCTGGAAGGGCAGCGGAGAACAGTTGGCATAGCCATAGACAATACCTACCTGCGGGAGTTTCTCCAGACCCGTCACGTCGAACTCGCTCTTCGTGGTGTGGAGGTTGTCGATCGAACGGTTGTAGATGGCCTCACCATTATAGACATAGCCCACCTTGCCGTAGTTGGCAGCCTGGAAAGTGGCCACGTCGGTGGTATGCATCTTGATGATTTCCTTGGCATCGAGCAGCAGGTTGTTCATGCAGCACATCACACCACGACCCTTTGAGTTGGGACTGGCAGCAGCAGCCACACCAGCGTAGAGGTTACCAGGACCATCGGCGCTGATGGCTGTCGAAGAACGCATAGAACCAACGAGGATCACAGGTTTGTCGCTCTTCACCGTCAGGTTCAGGAAGTAGGCGGTCTCTTCCATCGTGTCAGTGCCGTGAGTGACGACGACACCGTCGTAGTCTTCCTCGTTCAGCAACTGGTTGATGCGCTGGGCAAGTTTCAGCCATACCTGGTCGTTCATATCCTGAGAACCAATGTTCACGAGTTGCTCACCCGTGATGTCTGCGAGATAGAGCATCTGGGGCACAGCGTCGATCAATGTCTGTACGCCCACCTGACCTGCAGTATAGGCAGAAGAAGTAGAAGAAGCGCTCACACCGGCAATAGTGCCGCCAGTGGCGATGATACGGATTTTTGGTTTTGCGACAATGTTCACGGAAACCAACAGTGCTAAAAGCACCAATACACTACGCATTGTTTTCATAAGCTTGAAAGTTTTTAGTGAGTAAATATTAATATAAGAATGTTATAATTAAGTAGCCAATGCCAATACTGACAAAGGTAGTAATGAAACCAGACAACTGGAACGAGTGATTAAGTACGTATTTACCTATGCGGGTGGTACCCGTCGTGTCGAAGTTGATAGCAGCCACCTCCGTCGGATAGTTGGGGATGAAGAAGTAGCCGTTTACGGCAGGGAACATGGCGACAAGTGCCAACGGTGAGATGCCAAGTCCGATACCCAGCGGGAAGAGCGTGCGCACTGTGGCAGCCTGCGAGAAGAGCATGATACTCATGATAAACAGCGCCACAGAGAAGAGGAACGGGTACTGGGTGACGATGTCGGCAATGTGACTCTTGAAGAATTCCAAGTTGCCATTGAAGAATGTGTCGCCCATCCAGGCAATACCGAAGATACTGATCATGGCATTCATACCAGCACTGAAGATATTACCGCTGACGGCCTTTTTCACATTAGCCTTACCCACGATGAGGATCAGGGCAGCAATCGACATCATCAGGATCTCGATGGTCTCTGGCATGGAGAGCGTCTTGGTAACCCCATCTACTTCATACGAAGGACGTAAAGAAGGTGCACTGCCGAAGATTACCACGAGGACCACACCCAACAGGAATGCCAACACGGCACGCTTGGCATGGGGCGCAGGTTTCTGCGTTATCTGTTCCATCGCCTTAGCCTCAGCCTCCGGATTGATGAGACCTTCCTTCACGCGACGCTGGTACTCAGGATCATCCTCGAGTTCCTTGCCGACGCGGTTCTGCACAAACGAGGAGACAAGGATGGCGATCAGTGAGGCGGGGATACAGACGAGCAGGATATCCTTCAACTCGATGCCCTGTCCCCCCAGCAGGTCGGTACTGATGACGGCCGCCGTAGCAGCCGACATCGGCGAACCCGTGATACCAAGCGAGGCGGCAATCGTGGCCACCGTCATCGGACGTTCCGGACGGATCTTCGAATTCTTCGCAATCTCTGAGATAATGGGCAGCAGCGAATAAGACGTGTGGGCTGTACCGGCTACCAAACAGAACAACCATGTGGTGAGCGGCCCATAATAAGTAATATGTGTCGGGTGCTTACGCAGGAACTTCGCAGCCAGACCCACGAGGTAGTCAAGACCTCCGGCAGCCTGTAACGCTGCCGTAGCCGTGATAACCGACGCGATGATCAACATCACATCGATGGGCACCTTGCCTGGATGCATACCGAAGATGAAGACAAGGATAAATACGCCTACCATACCGTAGATACCCAGTCCGATACCTCCTACCCTCGCACCAATAAAAATCAATGCAAGGACAATAAAAAGTTGAAATAATACCAATAAAGTAACCATAGGCTTTTAGCGTTAAATTGTTTCTGGGGGCAAAGATATGAAGTAATTTTCATATAGGACTTACAAAAAAAGAACATATTTTTGTAAATTACGAAACATAAGTTTGGAAGATTACTTTTTTTTTCTTATATTTGCGCACACTATAGTGCTATTACTACATGCCGCGACCTGATATTTTCAACCTGGAGGAGTTTGCAGAAACAAATCAGATTAAGGACATCTATGGCTCTGCTGTCGTCTGCCTTTCGGCTGACAACGAGATACTACATACCTTTAAGAATCCTGCTACTCTGAGCAGTTTCTACGCTATCACATTGATGGTCAATGGATGGCAGGAATACATGGTTAATAGTCTCCTGTTGAAACTCAAGAAGCACGATTTGTTCATCAGTCTGCCCTATACCAATTATGTCTTCAAGGGTTGTTCGGCCGAGGAGTCGTCTATACACTTGTTGGTTGACAAGAACTATTTCGAAGACCTTATCAGCCAAAACGAGCAATTGGCAGGTTATACGCCCATGGAAATATTCAGCACATTCCCCGTGCTACACCTTGGTGAGACCAAGGCTGCGGAATTCTACGATGTGTTCCGCAATATCCAGAAAACCATCGTCCTTCCCCACCTCTATAAAACAGAAATGATCAAGTATCAACTTAGCATCTGTCTGCTGATGATGGTAGAACTTATATCCGGCCTGGAGATCAACACCCACGATCTTAAGCATAAAGACAATATCCTGAAGATTTTCCTACATCAGGCCTCGCGCCATTTCCGCAAAGAGCGCCAGTTGCAGTATTATGCCGATCTCCTGAATATTTCACCCACCTATCTGTCGCGAACGATCAAAGAACTTACAGGCAATACCGTACTGGGCTACCTCTCCAATTTCCTACTTAATGAAATCTGTATCCAGTTGAAGACCACAGATAAGACTATCAGTGAGATTGCTTTCGACCTTAGTTTCAGCGACCAGTCGGCTCTTACCAATTTCTTTCGTTCAAGGGTGGGCATGACCCCTCTGGCCTATCGCAAGCATCATATCAATTCAGATCAATAACCGACATGGTAGAAGAACCAAACTTTGAATACAAGTACGACCTCGCATATAAGAAGTCATTTGCGGCAAGACTCAGTTTCAGAATCATGGGGATTGCTGCAGGAGTCTTCTTGGTGGCCGTCATCCTGTTCTTCTACTTGATGGGCGATGACATGACACGACCGCTAACTCGCCAGATTTTGAAATACGGTTCCGTGGTCTTCATTATCGGCCTCGCGTCGCTGTTTATCTTTTGCACACATTCCATTTATCAGATGGTGAAACCACTTAAGCAGTTTACTGAATCGGTCATATCCATCGCAGAGGGTAACCTTGACGCATCGTTGCCAGAAATCCATTCGGAGGACGAACTTCTACAGTTACGGAAATCGTTCGAGTATATGCAAAACTCACTGAAACAGCATATCGAGGATCTGAAAATCACAACAGCAGGCAAAGAGCGACTTCAGAGCGAACTTACCATTGCTCACGACATTCAGATGGGGATGTTAACCACAGTATTCCCCGAGCGTGACGATCTGGACCTGTTTGCATCGATGAGTCCTGCCAAAGAGGTAGGAGGTGATCTTTACGATTTCATCATAGAGGGGGAAGAGGTCTCCTTTATTATCGGAGATGTGGCAGGAAAGGGTGTGCCGGCATCGCTCTATATGGCAGTGACACGAACACTGTTCCGAAATCTGGCAGGCAACTATCAGAGTGCTGCCAACATCATGCGCCAGATGAATCAGGCCATCGCATCGGCAAACGACTCCATGGTGTTTGTGACGGCATTCATCGGTGTGCTCGACCTGCGCACTCACCACCTTACTTATTGTAATGCCGCCCACAATGCCCCTGCCCTGATTACTGCCGATGGTAAATGCCAACTGCTGGATGTAGATACCAATCTGCCTATCGGCATCGATCAACACTATCGTTATGAAGAACAGCAGATAGATTTTCCTGAAAACACGGCACTACTGCTTTATACCGACGGACTGACCGAGGCGATGTATATATCAGAAGATGGCAGCAGGAAACTGTTCGGTGAAGACAGGCTGCTTCATGACCTTGAAAAGAACAAACAGGCTTCGGCCATTGAGGTGATAGACTATCTGAAACAGCACGTCAGTGTGTTTGCCGACGGTACTGTACAAGGCGATGATCTGACGCTGCTCTTTATGCGACATGGAGCGAGCCAGAAGAACGACTCGACAGCTCCGAGGCGCATCATCA
Source organism: Prevotella sp. (assembly GCA_017547605.1). Taxonomy (GTDB): domain Bacteria; phylum Bacteroidota; class Bacteroidia; order Bacteroidales; family Bacteroidaceae; genus Prevotella. Next base: position 302 of record JAFYPG010000288.1, on the reverse strand, counting down.
TGAAGAATGAGATGACAGAGGTGAGCCGTATGCGAGGATTCTTCCACTCCGTCTGTCGCGAACACAACATCGATGATGATACCTTTAAGACACTTAATCTTGCCATTGAGGAATGGGTGGCAAATGTTATCAACTACGCCTATCCAAAAGGAATCCGAGGTCATGTCGAACTGACAGCAAAGGTGAAGGATGGTGTTCTAACTCTGGTGATCAGAGATCACGGCACACCTTTCGACCCCACGCTCCAGCCTGATGCTGATGTGGATGCAGAACTTGATAAGCGCCAGATAGGAGGTCTGGGC
>JAFYPG010000287.1 GCA_017547605.1 Prevotella sp. | reverse complement strand
CAGCATATTCTGCCATACTTGTTCGGCCAAGAGGCTGGCTTCCTTGAAATTCCCCTCAAAAAGGTTGAGACGGCTGCCCAGTTGCTGTAATCGCAGGTCAGACTTCAGCCATCGCTCCACTTCACGGCTACTGCCGCTATTATAGAAGCACTCATATCGTCCATGCTCGTCAGGTCGTACGGTGATGTCAACAGTTTCACCTGGGCGTACAAAGAATGGAATCTCAGATAATCCTACCTTCGAGTTCTCTGAGGGGTAGAACGACACTTTCATGGGATAACTGAGCGGGATTTGCTTTTCGAACGTGCCGTCGGGCTCGATCTCTATCAGGAGCGTACCATTGTTCTTCTTCGTCACGTCATAGACATAGCTCTCCATCGCGGTAAAGCCAAAACGCTCAGCGTCGTAGCCCTCAATACGGCCACGGATGGTGACAGTGCCAGTGTTCAGCCAGTCGGCGGGGAGTGTATAAGGATTGTCGGTATAGAACTGCTGTAATGTGGGTGCCTTTATCTCCGTCGCCTTATCGTGGATGCCGAGGAGTATGAAAGCCCGTTGCCCGTCGCCCTCGATGAAGTCGAAGATCTGCACATGTTTTGGCATGGGCTCAAAATGCATGGTGAAGTCTGTCAGGCCACTCTCTGGCGATTGTACCCATGTGTCAAGGGCGATACCATAGGCAGAGCGTAGCGGATAGCGATGGCCGTCCTCGTCCTTCAGGTAGCTTTCCTTCACGAAGCGGAAAGATTGTCCTTGAGGGTATTGCATGGTGAAACGTACGGTGGTAGCCGTGTCTGTCATGATGACTTCGCGGGCTTTCAATTCCCCTTGATAGACATTCGCACAGGCCATCGCCTCAGGGTTCTCAATGGTTTTGTAAACCTTCGCCTGCCCCGTAAGTGTAATTAGGGCGAATAGTAGTGTTGATAATTGTTTCTTCATTAAAATCTATTCTATGATGATTCGAGGATAATAGTTAAACAGTTTCTGGTTGTCGCGGAGTTGCTGGATGTCGAGGGGAAGCACCTGGCCTGACCAGTTGGCGCCCCAGGCGTTGAAGGGCTCTCCTTCTGGCTCGATATAGGTGAATTTCGTCAGTTCAAGTGGCAGCGGATCGAAGACCAGCACGTACGCCACATAGTCACCGGCATTACCCTTCATGAAGAACAGTTCGTCGAGTGGCAGCCCCTGTACCTCACGGATCTTGTACTGATGGCCAGTGTCGTCAAGCAGTTTGATGTCATGGCCGAAACTCCAATACTCCGTAGTCCAGTTCTGCTCGAAGCCGATGGCGAGATAGGTAGCCTCAGGCGTGCGCCAGAGTGCCATCGTACCATCCTTGAGGGGTTTGATGAGGTGGGCATCCGTCATCACCTTCCACGTGTTCCAGTTTTGCATGTCGTAAGGCTTGTCCTCGCTCATGTGCTCCTTCTCCACACGAGGCTTGCGTAATTGCGGGATGGTATCGTAATCCAAAGGCTCCCATGTGCCAAAGACCTGATAGCGGACAGTGACGGGAACGCCCATCATGCCCCAGTTGGGAAGTCCGTAGATCCTGATATCCTTCGTCGTTTCCGCCAGTGGCGCGAAGAAGATCTTCAGATCAACGATATCGTCCTTCTTCGCCCTGATGGTGAAATGCTTGCGGTAAGTGTCAGGCTCTGTACGGCGGATACGGTATTGTGCACCCGTCTCCTGATCTACAAGGCACGTCTCTTCTGAGGTCAGCCACAGGTTGGTCACCTCGTCGGCGGGCATACGGAAGTAGCAGTGCATCACCGTCTCATGATTTTCCTCTGTCAGTCGCCAACTCATGGGGAGGTAGGAATGATCGTCCTGAAGGATATTGGCCATCTCAGGGAAGATCTTCAAGTAATCCTTCTCTATGGCAACATCCTTGGCTTCACAGTAGTCCTTGATCCAGTCCATGTTCGTTTTATGCCATACAGCAGTCGTCTTGTTGGTCTTTTTATCTTGCTTGACTTCAGGACGCGACATGAATATACCGGGACTTTTGGCGTACTCAATTACATCATTCTGATGATACTGCAAGGTACCGCTTATAGCGCTGGTCTGTGCCTGCGAGGCGAGACCTGTCATCGCCAGGAGGCTTATTAAAAAGATTCTTTTCATAGGGCTTCGTTTTTAAAATTGTGATGAACTAAAGATTGTATGCGTCAGCTGTTCGCGATAATTCTGATAGCAGGATGATGAGACGTCGGTCTCTATCGGAGAGTGGGTACTGTATAGCAGGATGCGGTCGCCATTGACACGCTCGGCTATCCAGAGGTATTTCTGTCCCTTGCGCAGATCCTTCAGGGTGAAGAAGAGTTGCTGGTGGGAGAAGTTCAGCAAGTAACCTGGTGTCTTGCTGTCGTACCAGCAGGCGGCTTGCAGCAGTCGTCCGAAGACGTCGAACTTTTCCGTGTCGTCGAAGATGTAGGCGTTGCTGACGATCGTGCTGTCGCTGCTGCCTGGGTTGCAATCCAAAGGCACGGCTTCCACTTCGTTGAAATCAGCCATCCTGGCGATGAACTCATCCATGCGTGCGGGATCCTTATAGATCGTATCCACTGCGTTCTGGATGGCAGCGTAATGGACCTGTGGTTCGTTGACTGGCTTAGGCAGTGGGAGGTAATCGGCGCGGTCGTAGGCTTTTTCCTGATGGTTCTTCTTGGTCAGGGAGGACTGACTAATGGATTTTTCTTCCTTTCGGACGGTGCGTCCGACGGTCTCGGACGGTGCGTCTGATGGCTTCTGGACGGTAATAGTCACTGCCTGAGCGACAACGGATGGCTCCTGAGGATGATTCTCTTGTTTTGGCCAGACGAGAAGCAGTGCTGTGGCCACGGAAGCGGCTACGGCCAGGATGGCAGGCCATCGCCAGCCGATGATACGGGCCTTGCCCTCATCCTCCTGCTGGCTTGGCTCCAAGTCAGGCAGGCTGTTCATGATGCGATCCGTCAATGCGTCAGGATCGTCGATCATGGGTTGCTGGCCTTTCAGCCTTTCAAGTATGTCGTCTGTCTTATTCATATCCTAATTCCTTAAGTCGTTTTCTTACTGTTTGGCGAGCCACGAAGAGGTTGCTCTTGATCTGTTTGGCATCGAAGCCTGTGATCTGCTCTGCTTCGGCTGAGGAGAGTCCTTCGAGTTGGATGAGCGTGAACACAAGCCGTTGTTTCTCGCTGAGGCCCTCGACGATGGTTTTCACGATGGATACCCATTCCCTGTTTTCCAACGTCCGCTGGTTGTCGTTGTCGGAGGCGAAGCGCCGCAGCGCCAGTTGATCCTCGGGCATGCTTGTGATGCGGTTCGTGCGCCTCAGCTTGTCGATGCACAGACGGGAGGCGATCGTATAGATCCATGTGCCGATGGTCTTCTGCTGATCCAGATCCCTGATGCGCTGCCACACGCGGATGAATGTCTCCTGCACCATGTCCTTGGCCTCCTCTTCGTCGCACAACATCTTCAGCGCCAGCGAGAAGATCATCCGCTGATGTGTCTGTACCACCCATCGGAATGCATCCTTGTCGCCTCGTTGGCAACGGGTGATGATGTCGTGCTCTGTCTGAGTCATTAATTGCTAGCTCTACTTATTATACGGCTAAGGTTGGCGAAAGTCAAAAATAGGGAATAAAAAATATGTGCAAAGGTACGAACAATTCTCCAGTCAGCCAAATAATTTTTTACAAACAAATGCGAAGAGTGCTTAATTTGCGCAAAAAGATTTGCAGGGAAAGGGGGATTTCTCTATTTTTGCAGTGAATAATAACAGATGATCGCTATGGATGAGATGACGTGGGAGTTTATACTCCGTATTTTCGTGGCAGCCCTGTTGGGAGGTGCCATCGGTTTGGAACGTGAGTATCGGGCGAAGGAGGCGGGCTTCCGCACGCATTTTCTCGTGGCCTTGGGCTCGGCCCTGTTTATGATTGTCTCGGCCTATGGTTTTGAAGGGGCACTGTCAACCCCCGAGCACCGCTGGGATGTGTCGCGCGTAGCGGCGCAGGTGGTCAGCGGCATCGGTTTCATCGGTGCGGGTACGATCATCTTCCATAAGAGTGAGAATGTGGTCCGTGGCCTGACGACGGCGGCAGGCCTTTGGGTGACGGCTGCCATCGGTCTGGCCTGTGGAGGCGGCATGTACGCCCTGTCCATCGCCTCTACCATATTAGTGCTTGTCGGACTGGAGGCTTTCAGATACATCCTGCACAAGTTCGACAAGCACCGTAGCGCGAATTAATATCCCTATTACTGAGCCGCCTTCGGACAGACGATATCCTTTAGGGCTGAACCGAAGATGATATACTGCGTATTACCGGCAATAGTACCCTCGTTCTGTCCCCAGAGGAAGGGCCAGTCGTCGTAGTTCTCGAAGTGGTCGGGCTTGCGGAACAGCAGGCCTGGTGCCACGTTACCCGGGATAAACGAGAAGTCGGCACGGTTGTTGCCATAGAACACCTGTTTCGGACGGGCGGCACCCACCACGGCTACGAACGAGTAGTTATGGTAGGGATGACAGCCGTAGAGCCAGTTGGCCACACGATAGACCTCATCCTTGCCGACGATATCCGGGAAGTAGATATGCGCATAGTTGACGGTGACTCCGAAGTTGAGCACCATGTTCACGCCAGCCCAGTTGCCTAAGCCGATGGGCACACCGTAGGGGTTCTGCTTGTCGAAGCCTTTGATATATTCCTCGTATTTCTCCACGTATGGACGGAGTTTCGTCTTATAGGCCTCGTCCATGTAGGGAATGGCGTCGAGCGCCGTCTGCATGTTGCCGGACAGGCGCAGTTCCAAGGCATCCCAGATCTGTTTCTCGAAGTTGTCAAGATACTGTCGCTCCTGCGTGGCACCATAGAGCATCAGGTTGGTGGCCATGTCGCCAAACTGTTGATTGCCGTCGAGCCAACTGAAGTCCATTTCCATCTGATTCGCCTGTGCATTTCTGGCAGCCGTACGCTGGGCAATGAGTTCCGTCGCTTCTTTCATCAAGCGTTTCGACTGGGTGAGGGCGCGCTCTGCCAGATCGTCGTTATAGCCTTTGAGGGCATGGCTGGCGGCCGCAAACATGGTCGCAGCGCGCAGGTCGAGTTGGGGGCTGCGCGTCGTAAAGGCCCACATGTCGTCGGGCGTACCACTGCACTTGCCGTCAGCAGACACCTCATAAGGCTTTAGACTCGGGTCGTAGTGCAGACCGTCGGTGATTGAGGCTGCATCGCCTAAGTGATGGTAGTTGTCGAGGATGGAGTTGGAGAGGGTAGAGGCCATGTGTCCGATCTGCTCCGCCTGAGCCACGAGGTTCAGGGTGCCATGCTCGATGAACTGCAGGATGTCGGGGATGCCGTCAGGACGGTGCAGATCGACATAGCGCTGCTGTTGGCTGACAAATGTCTCATCGCGCTGGGGCTTGAACAGTTCCCAGGCGCGGATGAAGTTCTGCACCACGTTGATATTGGAACCCGTCTCGATGTCGAAGTCACCGGCATCGAAGAATCCGCCGATATTCAGGCCAGGGATGAGTTCCAGCGGCTTGTATTTGGTATCTGTCGTCGGTCCTTGGCTGTGCAGGTCGAAGTGGTCGCTGGGCGGTGCCTGCAGGTAGCCCTCCTTGAACGGTTCGCCGTGCCAGGTGCGGTAGCCCTCGTTCACATACATGTGGTTCATGTGGATGGGTACCCAGACATCGGTCGTGGCATCCGTGATCTTGTCATACACATGGTCGTCGATCAGGAAGTCATTGGTCCGTGTGTCACCATACTGGATATAATAGACACCCGGCTGTTTGACAGATGAGAAGTCGAACTTCACATAATTATATTTAAAGTAGGAACCCCAGGGTTGGATATCTCCAGTGAAAGCCTGTTCGGCTGTGCCGTCCTCCTTGATGCGCATGAGGGAAGCACTGGCCTTAGCCTGGTCGTTCATGTCGAGTTCGATAACGGCCACCTTCGGCTGTTCCGGGATATAGCCTATCTGCGAGAACCCGATGTTCGGCTTCCTGATCCATCCTGGGATAGCGAATGGCTCCACCGTCCAGGTGACGACCTTACCCGTCTTGCCCTTGGGCAGCACACTACGCAGCACATACCAGCCGTTCTGGGCCAGCATACGACCGTCGAAGAGTCTTAGTTCTGCATCATCGCTGCTGATACTGATCATCCGCTCACGGTCGTCGGTAGCCATGACGATGCGATGGCCCGTCTCCATGGGCAGGGGATCGACAAAACGGTTGGTACCACGGTCGTCGTAGGTCTTGAATCCCTTGAACTGACGGGGCTTTTCGCTATTAGGACGGGTGACGGTCTGACTGGTGGCATAACGGGGGAAACGGTTCAATCGACCGTCCATCGTGTAGGTCTTCAGCCAGTATTGCGAAGGCAGAAACTCCATATTGAAACCCGCCTCACCGGCCAGTGCGTCAGGTACGGGCTTGTCGAGCCAGACAGCAATCTCTACAGCCTTTCCCTTGGCAGTCACCACTACACGACTGTCGAAGTCGTAGTCGTCGTAGCGCATCGTTACCTCGATGCTGCCGTTCTCGCGGTTTACCTTGCGATCGGTCATCTTAGGTACGAGGTCCCACTGCTCAGGGGTGTTGTTCAGGCGTACCGCTCCACCTTGAACGGTGCGCACACCATGGTGGATGATCTCAATGCCCGAATTTTTCTCATCGTTGAAGCCGCCGTTGAAACTGTTGCTGAATACCAGCACGTTCACACCCTGCCGCTCAAAATACTCACGGTCGTTAAGTCTTAAGTCTTGTGCCATAGACGAGGCACTGATCGCTAAAATAATAGCCGATAGCAAGAGTCTCTTCATATCATTTGGTTATTAGTGTGAAAATCAGCGCAAATATAAGCAATTTTTTTGAATAATTGTAGTCTTAATGGGAAAAATAACGTAAATTTGCAACGAATTATTAAAAAACTGAATAGAAAAGAATGAATTCATTGTTATTGTCACTGGCATTATTTGTGGGAGCAGTCTCTCCCAATGGTCAATTGTCCGTCAAGACGACAGGTGAAAAACTGGAGATCTGTTATGGAGAACAACGCGTGTTGGAACTGGCGGATATCCCATTTGGCGAATTGTCATTCGTCAGGGAGGTGAAGGATGATTATCAGATGTTAGAGGGCAAGCGCCTGCACTGTACCAATGAGGCCAATGAGTATCAGGCACCGATGGGTGAGGATGCACGGATGGTGATGAGGCTTTACAACAATGGTATTGCCTTCCGTTACGAATATACGGGTCTGCAGGACAGCAAGGTGCCCGCTGAACATACGTCCTATATCATCCCCGAGGGAACAAAACGGTGGATGCAGCAGTGGAGTGACGGCTATGAGGGCTTCTTCCCGATGACGACCACTGCCAACGTG
>JAFYPG010000286.1 GCA_017547605.1 Prevotella sp. | reverse complement strand
CCACCGGCTTAATAATCTTTTCCACATACTCGCCCCAGAACTTAGGGCATTCTTCTTTTGCCTCGTTGAAGGCTATCTGCTTGGCCATGCCAATAATCTGCACATCATGCAGTTCAATAATCTCATGTTTCATATATCCTTGTTTTGTTTGACGCTGCGAAATTACGAATAATTGCGAATACCGCCAAAAATTTGGGATATTCTGTCTGAAAAAGTGATGAATGGTAATTGCATCTTATAATACTTTCCTAAATCCAGGAATCATCTTGACTATCCAAGTCAATAGGAAGGCAAGGATGGTGGTGACGACTCCGATAAATAGGAATTTGCCAAAGGCCCCCATCCAGATGCCGTCTACTGCATTCTGCAAAATGATCATCAGTAGCAGATGGAACACGTAGGCTCCATACGACTGGGCGGCACACCATTGCCAGCAACGTGAAGTGGCACTTATGCATTGACGGAACAGCCATATCAGACCAAAACTGATGAAGACGCACATCAGTGATTCGTAGATACCGAACCATTGCCACACAAAAGCATTCCATGCGCCTCCATCGCGTAGATAATTGCCTGTAGCTAACCCCACACCAATGAGCAAAGTCGTAAAGCCAACTCCGTTACTCATCTTGTCGAGCCATTGGAAGCGATAGGCCAGTATGCCCAATACAAACATCATGACATATTGCAAATAATGAGCAGGTTCCATAGGAAGAGGGATGATACCAAACGGCCAAATCCAATGGTCTTGAGGACTGACCTGACGGATAAAATAGCTTCCGACGCCCATCAGTAGGGCTACGATAAGAAGACCTATGATAGTGGGCTTAGAACTACACGTTTTACTAATGGGCGATACCCACTGACGAATCAGAGCATAGACGAGACAAAATACCAACAGGCTCTCGACAAACCACATATGGCCAATCTCTGGTTTTTCGCTTAGGATGCTGATGATGCCACCCATGAAGAGCAAGGGGACTCCCAGTCGGAGCAGTTTCTTATGTACGAACTGTTTGGACCCTTGTTTATCGAAACTCCTTGGCACAAAGTAGCCAGAGATGAAGAAATACAGTCCCATGAAGAACGCGGCATTGGTAGAGAAGAAATGCCAAATCCAGGGCATGAATTCTGCAGGATTGGATGGTGTATAAGCCCAATCGCCACCATTGCCGTAAGCCTGACCGGCATGGTGCATAATCACCAAGACGGTCAGGCAAACCTTCAGATTATCGAGATAATATAGACGTTGCATATCTTACCTACATTTTAACTATTTGACGTCGCAAAGTTATCAATAGTTGCTGGAACTACCAAATATTTGGGATATTTTGCATGCATTTGTGACAAACGACACTACATGCGGGCCTTCTGCTTCTCTCCGGCACCAGAGCCACGATACTTTGATCGAGCCTCGTTGAACTTCCAGGTAAGGTCGAGTACAAAGGTGCGACGGGCGGGGTTGCTGACGGACATCTCTCGGATGCCGTAGATGGTAGCAGCGGTCTTGTTGGTGTTGAACACATCAGCGCAGCGCAGGTCGGCAGTCAGTGAGCCGAGATGGCGCAGATTGAAGTCCTTCTGAATACCAAGGCTACCTACGATGCGCGCCTTGGTGAGGCGGAAGTTATTGTTATCACCCTTCGTGGCCCACTGCAAGTCGGCACTCAGACGGAGGTCGCGAGGCAGTTCGATAGTATTGTGCCAGGAACCGTTGAACAAAGGCCGAGAGAGTGTGATAACCTCACCTGTGGCTGTAGGCGACTGGTAGTTCTGGAACATGGCCACAACCGACCATGTGGGATGCCAGCAACCTATGGTGGGATGTGCGGAGGCGACGACTGTGAGACGGTCGAAATCCTCCTGACTGTTGATGGGGCGCACGAGACTCACGAGTGGGTCGGTAGAACCTGGATAAGGCTCGGTGGACATTGTAAGAGCATCTTTAATGTGGCCATAATTCAGGGTCAGGTTCATCCACTTATAGGCAGTATTCAGCACGAGGCTATGGGTATAGGTGGGCTGCAGATAGGGATTGCCGCTTTGGTAGGTATAGCGGTTGACATAAACCGTCGAACTGGTTAGGTTAGCGTATGGCGGTCGCTCAATGTCGCGACGGTAAGAGAGCGAGAGTTGTGCCTTGCCTACAGGGGCAGAGATGACTACCGTGGGGAACCAGTCGCCATAGTCGCGGCACACCTCGTCCTCGCGCTTGCCGAAGTTGAAGTAGTCGTTCTTCAAGTGCTCATAGCGCAGACCGGCCTGGGCGAACACATTGCCAAACTGCCTGCCGTACTCAACGAAGACTGCTGCCGACTTCTCGTTGATCTCCGTGTCGGTGGTCTTCACAGGAACAGCATCGGTGGCCTTGAAGTCGTAGGCATCTGTACGATGGTTGTAACTGTATTCGCCGCCAACGGAGAGGTTACCCTTCCAGACGGGATAGCCGAAGATGAGCTTTGAGGCCCAGAAGTTATTGCTGCTGATAGTGTTGCTTTCGATGCTACGATTGACGGTGCTGCCACCTGCTTCCGTCGTCACTTCATTGGTGTTGCCAGGTTCCTGGGTGTCGTCGAAAAGTCCGTCAACGTTCAGGTCGATGCTCAGTTGTCCCACCTTACCATTGTAGTAGGCATTAAAGATATGTTTCTTATACCAGTCTTCTTGTGTGATATGGCTCTCAGAGCGCTCTTTGAAAATGCCGTTCTCATAATTGTCGGTATAGTACATGATGTTGAAGTCGCTATCAGGGTGGCGGTCGTATTTGTAGAAGGCGCCGAAACAGTGGTTCTCGTTCACCATATAGTTGACCTGCAACTGCGGTGACCAGCCTTTCCAAATGTTATTAGGCTCCTGCGAACTGATACCCTCGATCTTATCTGGCCCTGCATAGTAGGTCAGGGTATGCTCCTGCAACGACCTGGCATGACCATAACGGCCGGCCCACAGTGATGCGTTGATGTCGAGACCGCCAGTGCGGTAGTTCACGTCGAGGTTATTGGTCAAAGTATGGCCATACTGATACACGCCACCGAAATTATCCTCAAAACTGAATCCTTCACCTTGAGCCTTTTTCAGTGTGATACGTACAACGGCCTTTGTAGATGCAGCATATCGGGCACCAGGATTCTGCACTACATCCACATGCTGTATCTGATCGGAACGCAATCGTGAGAGTTCGCTGTTGTCCTGCACCCGTCGCCCGTTGATATACACCTCGGCATCGCCGCGTCCCAGCACCTTCACTGCTCCGTCGCGCTCTGCCTCCAACGAAGGAATCTTCGACAGGGCATCACTTACCGTTCCGGCCTTCTCCAGTATTGTACCAGCAACGGTGGTACGCATGGCGTCGCCCTTTACGTGAGTCTTCGGCAACTGACCTTTTACCACGACCTCGCTGAGCATCTGCGTGTCCTCCTTCATCTGGATGGTCAGACCTTCGTCCGCGTTTATATATAAGGTTTGATAACCCACGCTGGTCACCTTGAACAATCCTTGGTTGACGTTAGTCACAATCTTGAACACACCGTCCATGTCTGTTATCGCCCCCTGTACGAAAGCGGAATCAGGCAGCGACAGCAGTACTACATTTACGTAGGGCATCGGTTCACCCTTCTCATCCAATACTCGTCCGCCAAAGTCTTGTTTCTCAGCGAAACTCATCATTGTCATCATCATTGCAGTTATCAGAACTGCCAATCTTACGTTAATCCTTTTCATCTTTTCTAATTTTATATTATTTTTATTTTTTCAATTCTTTATATCCACGCCGCCCAAGAAGTATCGAGTTTCGCGGTTTTTGACCGCAAAGGTATGACATGTTATCTAATCCTCCTAATTTCTGGGATATTCTGCATCATTATGTGATGAATGGACTAATTACTCATTCTCTGACGTTCAGCCTGTCCGGCACCAGTGCCCTTGTACTTGCTCTTCGAGGCGTTGAAAGTGTAGCGCAGCGAGATGTTCAAACGGTGGTTGCTGCGCACAGCGTCCTCCGTGTTCTGATAACCGCCACAGTCCATGTGTATGGTCTGGCTGCTACGCTGTAGCACATCGCTGATGCTGGCGCGCAGACAGAGGGCATCATTCTTCAGCCAACACTTCTGAACCACGAAACCAAGATTATATGAGGCCGATTGCATGCGGAAGTTGATGACATCGCCTTTGGTCATGATGTTCATGTTGGCCTCCAGTTGCCAACGGTGTGGCAGACGAAAAGCATTGTTCAAGTCGATGAAGAAGATAGGCTTGCTGTAAGTCTCCTTGACTTTACCTGTCGCAGAGCGTGGATCATCAAATTCCATTGTGTTCCAGAACTTCTGTCCGCCAACAGTCCAGTTAGGGTTCCAGATGCCGAAGGTGGGATTGGCAGAGAGAAAGACGGCCAGATTACGCACGGGTTCTGTCAAATTCACGCGTTTTATCATAATTATGCCCTCATTGCCATAGGCGTATGGCAGTTGCGTCAGCGTATTATCGCGGCGCTCGTAGGCAGCATAGAGGTTCAGCCACTTGTAGCGGGCATTGAAACTCACCTCCTGCATCGTGGCATTCTTCAGCGTAGGATCGCCCTGTAACAGCGTGTAGGAGTTGATATAGGTGATGCGGTCGCTCAAGCTGTTATAGTCGGGACGGATGGTCTTGAAACTGTAGGCTACCGAAGTCTGAACGGGTCCGAACTGTCTGGCCCATGACAAACTGGGGAAGAACTCGTCCTGATAGCGCGTCATATTATTATCAGCGTTGAGATGGTCTGTATAGTCGAATCCCACATGCTCATAACGTAAGCCTGCACTGAGGTTTCCCAGTTTCTCCAGATTAAAGCTATAAGCAACGAAGGCTGCAATATTGTTTTCCTTCACCTTCGAGTCAGAAGCTGGCAAGGGATAGTTTGTGATACAGGAATTGTTGTTGCGCGTAACAAACGACAACTCCATTCCTGCCTCCAGTTGTCCTTTCCAGACGGGGTAGGTCAGCACGAGTTTCGAAGCCCACAGACGAGTAAATGTGCTATTGTCCTGCTCCATAGCATGGTGGTCTGTATGGTTGACGAGCTCGTTGATATGATTATTCACAACAGTCTTGTCCGTCAGGAAATCTACATTCAAGTCAATACCGAGTTTATCCACCTGCCCATTATAATAGGCGTTGCCCTCCCAGTTGTAGTAGGTGTGACGATGTTCGTCCTGAATAGACGAATTATGCTCTTT
>JAFYPG010000285.1 GCA_017547605.1 Prevotella sp. | reverse complement strand
CCTGACTCCGCAGAAGATTTCCGACTTCCTGCGTGAAATCGCCACGACTGGCAACCACGCTTCAATCGTGATGATGCCCGAGAAGTAATAAAAACATTTAAAAGAATAAGAAAATCCGTAGTCAGTGTATGCTGATTACGGATTTTTATTTGTATCTTTGTCCCCACAAAAGCTACTATATGACAAAGGAACTCATTAAAGACAAGACATTTGGCGGCGAGCGGCCCCTGTTCGCCACTCATAATCTCAGACTTGAGAACATCACGATTACCGATGGCGAGTCTGGCATTAAACAGTGCCAGAATATGGAGTGCTACAACAGCAAGTTCTACGGCAAGTACCCGTGGTGGCACGTCGATGGCGCCTATATCGAGAACTGCTACTTCGCATTAGGCTCGCGCTCCGCCATCTGGTATACGAATGATCTGGTGATGAAGAACTCGCGCATTGACGGGCCGAAGTTCTTCCGTGAGATGAGAAATCTCGAACTGGAGAACGTGGAGATCACCGATGCCGACGAGACGTTCTGGAAGGTGGATGGCATCAGGATCAAGAACGTGAAGTTGCATGGTGGTACCTATCCCTTTATGTTCTCTAAGAATATCTACGTGGATGGCTTGGAGAGCGATTCGAAATACGTGTTCCAGTACTGTAAGAATGTGGAGGTACACCATGCGAACATCCTGACGAAGGATTCTTTCTGGGAGTGTGAGAACGTCACCATCTACGACTCCGTGCTCGACGGCGAGTATCTGGCCTGGCACTCGAAGAATGTCAGGCTGGTGAATTGTCACTTAGCAGGTGAACAGCTGCTTTGCTATACGGAGAACCTCGTGCTGGAGAACTGCACCATCGATCCGATGTGCGACCGTATGTTCGAGTACTCCACCGTCGAGGCCGACATCAAGGGGCATATCGAGAACATCAAGAATCCCACGAGCGGACACATTATTGCCGATTCCATCGGAAGTATTACCATCGATGAGAACGTCCGCCAGCCAAACAACTGTATCATAGAGACGAGGAAATGAAATACGATTTTGACGAGTTGGTTGAGCGCAGGGGAACGAACTGCGTGAAATGGGATGAGAGTCCGTCAGACGATGTCATCCCCCTGTGGGTGGCAGATATGGACTTTCGTGTGGCCCCTGCCATCCAGAAGGCCTTGGAGCAACGGGTGGCGCATGGCGTGTTTGGCTACAACATCGTACCTGAGAGTTATTATGAGGCAGTCATCTCCTGGTTCCATCGTCGTCATCAATGGGAGATCCAGCGCCAGTGGATACTCTATACCACGGCTGTCGTGCCCGCCATGTCGTGTGTCATCAAGGCACTGACGATGCCTGGCGAGAAGGTGTTGATCCTGTCGCCTGCCTATAACTGCTTCTTCTCCAGCATCAGGAACAATGGTTGTGAGGTACTCGAATCACCTCTGAAGGCTGTGGGCGACACCTTCGAAATCGACTGGCAAGACTTCGAGGCGAAATGTGCCGACGAGAAGACGACGCTCTTCCTGCTCTGCAACCCTCATAATCCCTCTGGCCGCGTCTGGACAAAGGATGAACTGCAACGGATGTACGACATCTGTCATCAGCATGGCGTCAAGGTGGCGAGCGATGAGATCCACTGCGAACTCATCATGCCAGACCACCAGTTCGTGCCCTTTGGCACTGTCACCGACGACTGTGTGGTGATGAATTCGCCTTCGAAGAATTTCAACACCGCTGGTCTTCAGATTGCCAATATCATCTGTTCGCATCCCTCATGGCGCCGCCGTATCGACCGCGCCATCAATATCAACGAGGTATGCGACGTGAACCCCTTTGGCATCGTGGCACTCGAGGCAGCTTATAATGAAAGCGAGGATTGGATCGACGAGCTCTGCCAATATCTTTGGGGGAATTATACCGTTTTGTGCGACTTCATCGGGAAAAATATTCCCCAGTGGAAGGTCTGCCGACTTGAAGGAACCTATCTCCCTTGGGTGGATATCTCAGCCATGGGCATCACGAGTCTGGAACTCTGCGACCGTCTGCTTCGTGATGCCAAGGTCTGGATCAATCCTGGTACGATGTATGGCCCAAAGACTGGTGAGGGCTTTGTCCGCTTTAATATTGCTACCCAGCGTAGTCGCCTCATTGAAGCGTTGGAACGCATCAAGGCGTACCTGTAGTAAGGGATCATGAGTTTTTCTTGTAACTCTGAACAGCCCAGACACCCATGACGGCAGAAATGGTGAGCAGGGCTAGCACCTGATGGGCGATGGTTTGGAAGTTGCCGCCCCGCACAAAGACGGTGCGGATGGCATCGACGAAGTAGTGCATGGGATTGACATAGGTGGTGAGATAGGCCCAGTCGGGCATGGAGCGCGCAGGGGTAAAGAGACCTGAGAGCAACAACAGACAGACCACGAAGAACCACATGACGAGCATGGCCTGCTGCATGGTATCGCTGTAATTGGAGACGACAAGTCCGAACGACGAGAAAAATAATGCCAGAAGGATGGCCAACAGATAGACTAACAGGAGCGGCCCTTGACAAGTAATACCATAGACGAGCCACGATAGTAGCAGACAGAGGGTAAGTACCAGCAGACCAATAATCCAGTAAGGAATCAGTTTGGCGAGGATAAATGCCCCTTTGCTGACGGGTGTCACGTTGATCTGTTCGATAGTGCCCTTCTCCTTCTCGCCCACGATGTTCAGCGCAGGCAAGAAACCGCATAGCATCATCATCAGAATACCCATCAGAGCGGGAATCATAAAGACCTTGTAGTTCTGACCCTTGTTGTAGAGAAACAGGGTGCTGACCTTGGCTTGAATCGCTGCTGTCGTTGGTGCTACGCTGGTAGTGACAATCTGCGTGAGATAAGCCGAGCCTATTGAACCCTTTGTGCCATTGACGGCATTAGCCGCGATAAGGTATTTGCCATCACGGATTTCGAGGATAATATCAGCCATCGAAGTTTCGATATCCTTCATGGCTTCTTGATAAGTCGCCTTCTGCCCATTAAAGATAAAGTAGTTTGAGGCCTCTATCTGGTGCACCAGTTGCTGCGACGATGTGGTACGGTCAAGATCAACCACATCCACGCGGATGTTCTTCACCTCCTGATTCATCACCCATGGCATGACACACATCACCATGATGGGGAAGATGAAGATGATCTTCGGCATAAACGAATTGCGCCGAATCTGTAGGAACTCCTTCTGGATCAAGTATTTTAGTGTCATAACGTCCTATTCTAATCGTTTGTTGAACTTCTTCAGCGAGACGGTGAGCAACAGGGCGGTCATGCCGACGAGAACCGCCACCTCATGCCATACCTCGCCGATGCCCACACCCATGATCATCAGCTTGCGCATGGTCTGGATGTAGTAACGTGGCGGAATGATGGCTGAGATCCATTGAAGTACCGTTGGCATCGACTCCACGGGAAACAGCATGCCTGAGAGCATCACGGTGGGCAACAGTAATACCATTGCTGAAACGAGAAGGGCTACGAACTGCGTCTGTGCGATATTCGAGATGAGCAGACCGAGAGAAAGGGCGAGCAGTATATAGATGAGCGAGACAACGAGTATCCACCCCAGTGAACCCTGCAATGGTACACCGAGTACCGTGGCCGACATCAGCAGGATAATTGCAAGGATGAGTAACGCCTGTAACAGATAGGGCACGACCTTGGCCACGATAATCATCAATGGTTTAACGGGCGACACGAGCAGCACCTCCATCGTGCCACGCTCTTTTTCCCGGACGATGCTGACCGAGGTCATCATGGCACAAATCAGCAGCAACAGCATACCCATGATGGCGGGCACGAAGTTATAAGCTGACTTCATCTGGGGGTTGTATAGCATCTTGGAGTTGACAATCCCTCCGTTCATATTAGCCATGACTCCCGTCGCGTAGTTCGTCCATTGTTGCGCCATATTGGGATCTGAACCATCGACGATGAACTGGATGCCTGATTGCTTGGAAACAAAATCCTGTCCGAAAACCACAGCCATATCAGCCTTCTGGTGACGGATGAGCAGTTCGGCCTCGTGCGGTGTAGGTACGGTAGTGGTGATCGTGAAATATTCAGAGGTGTTAAGGCGGTCGATGGCAGCCTGCGTCTGATGGTCCATCTGCGAGGTGACCACCACCGTACGCACGTTCCTGACATCATTGGTAATGGCGAAGCCGAAGATGAGCATCATCACGATGGGCATGCCAAAGAGTATCAGCATCGTACGCTTGTCGCGCAGGATATGTTTGGCTTCCTTGATGACGAATGATACAAACTGCTTCATATGCTAATCATTACTTCTTGTAGCCTGCCGGGCCAGATAGGTAAACACATGATCCATATCGGGCTGGCCGAGTGTGTGCTTCAGTTCCTCGGGCGAACCCATTGCACTGATTTTGCCATCGACCATAATGGAGATACGGTCGCAATATTCTGCTTCGTCCATATAGTGAGTGGTCACAAAGACGGTGATGCCGCGACTGGCTGCATCGTAGATCAATTCCCAGAACTGGCGACGTGTAGCAGGATCTACACCTCCAGTAGGCTCGTCGAGGAACACCACACCCGGCTCGTGGAAGATGCTGACGGAGAAAGCCAGTTTCTGTTTCCAACCGAGGGGTAGCGAGCCTACGAGGTCGTTCTTGTGTTCAGCGAACCTCAGTCGTTCGAGCACCTCGTCGGTTTTGCGGGCAATCTCATGGTCACTCATGCCGTAGATGCCAGCAAAGAGACGGATGTTCTCTGCTACTGTCAGGTCTTCATAGAGTGAGAATTTCTGCGACATATAGCCGATATGCTTCTTGATCTGCTCATACTCTGTGCGGATATCAAAGCCAACCACTTTACCTGTGCCACTCGTGGGCTGGTTCAGTCCTGTCAGCATGTGCATGGCGGTGGTCTTGCCCGCACCGTTAGCCCCGAGGAATCCGAAGATCTCGCCTTTCTTGACGGTGAAAGAAATATCGTCAACGGCATGAAAATTGCCAAAAGCCTTCACGAGGTGCGAAACCTCGATGACGTTTTCGTCTTTTGCTTCTGAGGTATTGCTGTGTTCAATGCCTGGTGGGTTGAAGATGTCCTTAAATTGATCCAGTATGATCTCCGGCTTGTCAATGCCCATCACCTTCCCCTTGCTCAGGAAAGCTACGCGTTCACACTGCCTTACCTCGTCGAGATAAGGCGTAGAGGCCACAATGGTGATCTGGCGCTCCTTCAGCATCGATAGCATTTCCCAAAACTCCTTGCGGGAGACAGGATCGACGCCCGTTGTCGGCTCGTCGAGGAACAGTACACTGGGCTGATGAACGAGGGCGCATGAGAGCGCAAGCTTCTGTTTCATACCGCCAGAAAGTGCGCCCGCCTTACGGTCTTTAAACCGCTCTATCTGCGAATAGATGGCCTTAATAGAGTCGTAGCCTTCATCGACGGTGGTACCGAAGAGTGTGGCGAAAAACTCCAGATTCTCCTCCACCGTCAGGTCCTGATACAGCGAGAAGCGCCCAGGCATATACCCAACTCGCTTGCGGATGTCCGTCATCTGCTTTACTATATCAAAGCCATCCACCGTCGCCGTGCCCGTATCTGGCAACAGCAACGTACAGAGGATACGGAACATAGAGGTCTTGCCTGCTCCGTCAGGACCGATGAGTCCGAAGACCTCGCCTTTGCCCACGGAGAACGACACATCCTGCAAAGCCTTCACTTTGCCGTAGCTCTTAGAGATACCGTTTACGATGATGCTTTCCATCCAAGAACTAAGGGACGTGAATAAACTTCACTTCACCGTACATACCGATCTTCACATATCCGTCGTTTTTAATGACAATCTTCAAGGCATAGACGAGATCGGCACGCTCGTCATCGGTGAGGATTGTCTTGGGGGTAAATTCCGAACGAGAAGAAATCCAACTGACCGTTCCGTCATACTCTTTTTTCTGTCCGTCGCCGTAGTCGGCAAACACCTTCGCCTTCTGTCCCACCTTGATGTCCTGCAACTGCGCCGAGGTGACATAGGCACGGATGAACATTTTTCCTGTGTCGGCCATCTTGAACAGTGGTTTGCCTGTAGCCACGAACTCTTCTCGCTCTACATACTTCTCCATAACTGTTCCTGAGATGGGGGCCGAGATATGGCATTTATGCAACTGATCGCGTAGCTGATCTATTTGGACATCTGTCGCCTCCATCTGCTTATTCAGCGCATTTGTGTTGGTATTCAGCGAAGAGATCTGTGCATCCAATTGCTTCTGCAGCACCTGCACCTGACTGGTAGCATCGTCAAGCACCTTGGTTGGCGCAGCTCCATCAGCCACCAGTTCCTTGTAGCGCTGTTGGTCTTGTTTGGCCTTAGTCAGTTGCTGACGAGTAGCCGCAATCTGCTTCTCCATATCAGGTTTCTGGCTCTGATAGACCTCCTTAGTAGCCCCCAGTTGCTGTATCTTCAGCCAGATCTGCATGGTATCTATGAGTCCTACTTCCTGTCCGAGGACCATCTCGTCGCCCTCGTTGACGTCAAACCTCATCAGTGCACCGCTCTGCTCGGCAAACACCGTTGTCTCCGTAGCCTCGAAGGTACCTGTGGCATCATACTCTTTTTCACTGCTTCCGCAGCTTGCCAGCACTGCCAGTCCAGCTGCCATTATCATCAGTTCCTTCATACGCTTATTGGTTCGTTGTAAATTTCAGGTCATACATCTCTTTCAGCATCTGAATCTCGTGCATCGACTGTTGTACGCGGGCCGCATTCTCGTTGTTGATCTCCTTCACGAGGTCGTTCACGTCGATGATGCCATGCGAGAGTTTCGACTCCGCAGCCTTACGGATACTGCTGCGGAGGGAGATGATCTCCTCATCATCGGCCATCAGTCTCCTGTAACGTTCGATGTTCTCGTTCTGTTGCATCTGTTCCAGGTTGTTGTTAAAGAGAAACACATCGCGGTTGGTCTCTGCCGTTTCGCGCTGGAGTTGGATCTTTGCCTTGTCGTTCTTACGGGTGTAGAGTGCTCCGATGTTCCAAGACAGACGGGCGCCGACCATTCCATTCCACGACCACTGATGGCGCATCATATCCTCAAACATGTTATAGCCAGGATAGCCGTAGTAGCCTTGGGCAAATACTCCTAATTTCGGCATCAGCGCCGCATGGAGGGCTTTCTCCTGGGCATCGGCCAAACGCAACTGTGCATCAATGGCTCTCAATTCTGGTCGCTGTCCCATAGATGGCGATTCTGTTACGGCAATAGGCTTTATTGCCTCCTTCACCTCTATCCCACAGAAGGTGCTTAGCATTCTGATAAGCGTCAGTCTCTGTGACTGCAAACTGGTAACCTGTTGTACTACGTTCAGGCGCTCGGCCTTCACATTCAGATAGTCGCTCTCTGCTGCCGTACCGTTCTTATACATCGAGGCGAGTTTCTTCTCGTTGGAACCCAGGAGTTCTTGCAGGTCCTGTTTTAACTTAATCTGTTCGTCAATCAGCAATAGCCCGAAGTACATCTCGTTCACGCGCTTGCGGACATTATATATGTGCACCTCATTCTGAGCACTTTGTACTTCGCTCTGCTGACGGGCGATTTCTTTCTGGCTCCTGATGGCTCCACCGTCGAACACCGTCTGTTGCACGTCGAGGCCCACCTTATACTGGTCCTTCTTCAGGCCCTCGAAATCGACGCCCAACTGTCCGAGCATCCCCTTCATCTCGTCGGGCCATGAGACCACGTCGCTCTGATACGTGGCTTGTGCCGAGGCTGATACCTGTGGCAGCCATCCCTTTTGGATATTGCTGACCGTCAGTGCCGTCGTCTTCTCTATCAGACCATACTGCCGTATCAGCGGGTAGTTCTGTTCCGCTGCCTGCTGGCACTCCTCGAGCGTCTGACCCAGTGCCGCCATGGGCTGCAACAGGAGTCCAAAGATGAGTCTTCTCAATATCATTTAACGCTGTTAATGCGGTTCAGGTAGAAGTCGCGGAAGTCCGACCACTTATAGTAAGGATACTGTGTCGTGGGGACGGGCAGACTGGCCTCGCAGCCGTTCAGCAGACATTTCATAAGGATGTCGCTGTCTTTCTTGCTGCGGTAGAAGATCAGTTGGATGTTGCAGGCCTTACAGGTCTCCCAGTTCTGGTAGATGTTCTTCACCTCATAGGGATCCTCAGGATCCTTGTCGGCACCGTTGATTCCCATCAGCACGGTCAGCGGACCGATGCAGGTGTCGTGGCCGAAGCGCAGGTCGGCGAGATGGTCGCTCTTGCCGTTGATCACGGCATCAGCCTTCTTGATAAAGTCCTCCAGGATGGGGATCATCTCATACTGGGGACCGAACACCCACGAG
Source organism: Prevotella sp. (assembly GCA_017547605.1). Taxonomy (GTDB): domain Bacteria; phylum Bacteroidota; class Bacteroidia; order Bacteroidales; family Bacteroidaceae; genus Prevotella. The sequence continues at coordinate 1,174 of JAFYPG010000285.1, read as the reverse complement.
TAACTGCCGAGATTCTCACCTTCCCAACGATCTATGAGTTCCTCGTCTGTGAGAATGCCCTCCATCAGACCCTCATGTCCGATGCTGGGCAGCGAACAATAGAGGTTGATGAGGTTGCTGGCAATGCGGTCTGCGCCAGGCAGTCCTTCTGTACTGGTGAAAACGCGCGAGACAACCTTCTCATTGATTGAGTTGTCGAACTTAAACTGGTCTTTGTTCTTCTCATACTTGGGCTTCACGCCTTTGGGATAGTCATGCTTGATGGGGTTCTGTCTGTCACCGGGCACCACACCGTCGAGGGTGAAGCGTGAGGACTGCTCACGGATCTCCAACTCCGGGTTGCATTGCACGAGTTCCTGACAGAAAGCCGCCATACTGATCACGCAACGGCCTGACAACGAGGAAACGGCGGATACGTTTCCGCCTTTCTTGAAGACCTCGGGGAAGCGGTTATACATCGTACGAGCGATGCCCTGATGCTGCTCCCAGCCAAGTTGTGTCAGTTCGCTGGTACCTGTCAGGAGTTCGTCCTTCACGGCCATGTAACGGTCGTGGAAAGCCTCGCCCACAGGTGTCAGTTGGTGCTTCTCATGGGCAGCGGCCAGTGTGGCGTCGAGGGCTTTATAGAGAAACTCCGTCCAGTAGTAGCGCGAGCCATGACGGGCGTAGTGGCTGATGTAGAAGGGCTTGTAGCCTTTAGGCGCCTTTGTCAGCACGGTGGCCTCCTGCTGATAGGGGAAGTCATTGCCGTAGGCTTTCCTCGGGTTGGCCTTGAGCTGGTCAAGGGCGGGGATATTCTGCGCTCCGGCCGTCAGGGTCAGGAGTGCCAGGGTCACGATGGTGAGTATTCTCTTCATAATGTTGGTTGTTTAGTTAATCAGGAAAATCTTGGTGAGTCCGTTATAGGTAGCCTTGATAGTGGCGCGCCCTTCCACGATGGGACTGATCTCGAACTTCACCTCCGGGTTCTCAGAAATAGCCGTAAGTTTCGAGTCGTCGCTAAGTTTGCCATACACCTGATAGCGGGTCTGGTCCGTATAGCCGTTCAGATTGGTGAAACGGATGGGGGTGGTTGGCATCACCAGTGGTTGGCCGTCTGCCATGATCTGTACCGTGGGCACTGCGGGCGCCTCGAAAATGGCGTCACCCTTCACGAAGCCGATACCGTGCAGGT
>JAFYPG010000284.1 GCA_017547605.1 Prevotella sp. | reverse complement strand
TATCAATGTTTCCTAGATATGATTGCCTTCTGGATTGAAGAACAACGGTTAGAGATGACTTCATTCAACAAGGACAACATTGCCAAAAACTCACGTTTACTTAGGACCGAATGGACTAATTCTATCAATAATGGAATCAATGCGCTCTATTATATCATGTGGAAGATGAATCAAAGGCTTTCATTCGATCTGTTGCATATTGTTCCTTATTACCGGATGAAGCAAATCCAGAAACAGTTTAAGAGGAAATACGGTCATGCAAATCATTAAAATGAAACTATAAGATTACCAATCGTAATCCTCTACATAGCTATCGCATATTCACACCCGCCTTTTCGAAGATCCATAGGAAGCAAACTCAACATCCCACTATTGTAGACTCCCAGTCCGACGGGACGGACTGCGATGTCAATGTCATCCTTGGGAAAAGATTGCTTAATAGTAAAATAATATCACTTCACCCCATGCACAAGCATTTTCAGGGTGTAAACGGACTTTGAGGCGGTAATGAAAAGGATATTCCGCTCTTTTCCGCCAAAGCAAACGTTTGCTGTCCAGTCCTCAGGAATGGGGAAATGGGCGATCTTGTGGCCATCCTTGTCGAAGACGGTCACACCATCGCCAGTAAGATAGATGTTTCCCCTGTCGTCTATCGTCATCCCGTCAGAACCCATGTCGGCAAACACCTGCCGGTTCGTCAGGGAGCCGTCAGGCTGAATGTCATATTTCAGGATTCTGTTTGCCTTTGCCTCCGCCACATACAGGTGCTTTCCGTCGGGTGTCCCCACAAGACCGTTAGGCTGGTTAAGCGTTGAGTCAAGTATGGTCAGTTGGCTTCGCCTTCCTCCCGGAGCCAGATAATACAAGCCTTCTACAGGCTGCTGGCGTTCCGGGCTGCGCGTCCAGTAGTCTCTCTTGAAATAGGGGTCAGTCAGATAATAGCCTCCATCCTTCGAGATCCAAACATCGTTAGGGCCGTTCAGCAATTTTTCGCGATAGTCGGTTATCAGTATCCTGGAGTGTCCTTCTGTGTCGAATGACCAGAGCTGGTTGTCCATGTCCGCGCAGGCTATCAGGTTGCCTTGGGCATCAAAGTACATCCCGTTTGAGCGGCCGCTCTGATCGGTGAACAGTGTGATCTGTCCGGATTCGCAGTCCCAATGGTAAATTCTGTTGTTGGGCTGGTCGGTAAAGAATACGTCACCCTTTGCGTCTGTCGCAGGTCCTTCTGTAAAGCTGAACGAATCAGAGATTCTTACAGGGCTTTCCCCTTCTGCAACGATATTATTTGACTGCCCCTGAGCACATACCGCTACCAGACTCAATGCGCATAATGCGAATAGGTAATCCATTTTACTTTCTTATGAATTTGTTCTCTGATTCAGGCGTTTCAGCAGCAGTATATCGTTCCACGGTCATGTGGAGATCGTACTTCTCACGAAGCTTGGCGATGGTATCCATCATGGGCGTGGCGTGATGCTTGTCGATGGCTTCCTGATTGGCCCAACTGTCGATGAGCAGGATGGTCTCAGGATCATCCAACGACTGGTAATACTCATACCTCAGATTACCTTCCTCGGCTCTGATGGCATCAACGGTGCCGCTGGAAACCATCTCCTCAGCGAACTTTCTGGCATTACCGTCTGTGCCTGTGTACCTCAGATTGACTGTGATTGACATACTCTTTTCCTGTTTTTCTCCGCAGCATCCTACCAGAAGCAAAAGAGCGGATAGTATCAATGCGAATCGTTTCATACACTATAGTTTCTCCACCAATGCCTGAATCTTGCTCAACGTGGCATCGGTCTTCTGCTCATCAATCTTGGCACTGACAAAGCCCATGTTCTCCACTTTCCAGTAGTTGCAGATGTCGCGGAACTCAGCGATAGCACCGTCGTAAACGTTTGGCGAATAGGATGACATCAGCAGGGCCATCTTCTTCACCTTGGCAGGAGCGTTCACACAGTACATACGCTGAATGGGAAGCTGAATCTGGGCTGAGAGCGTAAAGTAGTAGATGGGGGCAGCCAATACCAGCACCTCTGCCTCTGCCATCAGCGGGTACAACTCCTGCATATCATCCTTCTGAATACAGGCGCCATTACCCTTATTGTGGCAATACTCGCAAGCCAGGCAGCCTGCAATTTTCTTCTTCGACACGTTGACCAGTGTGACCTGATGACCTGCTGCCTCGGCAGCCTTTTTGTACTCTTCCGCCATCCAAGCGGTGTTGCCGTTTGCTCGTGGTGAGCCTTGCAAAATAAGAATGTTCATAATCGTATTTGTATTTGTTTTAGAATTTGGCTGTTAATACACAGAAAGGTCAGGCCTCGTTGTGCTATGAAAAGGAAATCATAGGTCAGAGGGGCTGATGCCGAACTCGTCCTTAAAGCACTTGGTGAAGTAAGAAGGTGCAGAGAAGCCTACGTCGTATGCTACTTCAGAGATATTTTTATCGGTTGTTACCAGTAGCTGGTATGCACGTTTCAAGCGAGCCGTGCGTAGAAGTTCTACTGGCGAAGAGTCGGTAATGGCCTTCACCTTGCGATAAAGCTGAACACGACTCAGGTTCATATCGGCAGCAAGGTCTTCAACGCTTACCTCGCTATCCGACATTCGAGCCTCGACCACTTCCTTAAAACGGGCCAGGAAACGAGAGTCGACAGTAGGTTCCTCTGTTTCAGGCTTTTCTTCAGCTTCTGGTTTCTCTGCGGGCTGTTCGGGTTCTTGGGGCAGTTCTTCGGCGGGGATGTTCCACAAAGTATCAATCACACGCTCACGCTGCATGGCCACCTTGTTTAAATGGTAGCGGTAGAACAGCACGATGGCAATCAACAGCAGGGCAATGATACCTACGGCCATCCAGGTGACAATGCGCTGGGCGTCAAGTTGGTGCAGATAATCATCCGACTGCTCGTGCAACTGATCCAGATAGTCAGACTGTCGCGCAATTTCTTCATTCTGAAGCAGCATCACCTTCGCATTGTCGCGAGTAACAAGAGCCCCCATCAATAGATTGTCTTTCTGATAGGGCTTGCCATTGAGGATATTCATAGCCAACTGCATCACCTCATCTCCATGGGTGGGATAGATATAAGTAGCCTCGAGAACAGAATCACGCACACAGGCAATACCACCCTCCTTGCCAGGCAGACCGTCGATACCACAATACTTAGTATGGCCTGGAGGCAAAGTCTTAGAGGCACCTACTGCCATACGGTCGTTCTGACCAAAGACGAAGTCGATATCTGACAGGTCACCATTGTAGGCCTTGATGGCTTTAACGGCACTTTCCTCCGTCCAGTCGCCCTGAAGCGAGGCTACCACCGTGATGTTCGGAAATGACTTCACGGCATCCATGAAACCGTTATGGCGATCGATGGCAGGCGAAGATCCTTTTAGTCCCATGATTTCGAGAACCCTTCCCTTTCCTCTTAACCGGGTGCAGATATACCTACCCATCATCCGGCCCATCTCGTAATTATCGGCACCGATATAGGCGGTAAACTTCTCTGAGTTCGTTTTACGATCGAACACAATGACGGGGATGCCCTTATCGAAAGCCTGATCAATGGCAGGCGAAACGGTGGCAACCTGATTAGGTGCCACAATCAGCAGATCGATACCATCAGCCACAAACTGGTTGATCTGTTCTATCTGTTTCTGATCGCTATCATCGGCTGATGCCAAACGCAGTTCTACATCCTCATAGAAATAGGTGCCCAT
>JAFYPG010000283.1 GCA_017547605.1 Prevotella sp. | reverse complement strand
GAACATCAGTTTTGTAACGGCGCTCTCTACGGTCATGTCGCGGCCACTGATGACACCCACCTCCTGCAGATGGTAGCCACAGTCGTAGCGGCTCATCTCGACGGCGCCCTGTAGGCACTGGCTGATGTTCACGATCACCTTACCGTTCTTCGTACCCTCCTTCAAGGCATTCAGCAGCCACGGACTCTGTGGCGCATTGCCAGAGCCGAAGGTGCGCATCACGATGGCCTTCAGGTTGGGCGTGTGGATGATATGGCGGATAAGATCCTCACGGATGCCAGGGAAGAGTGAGAAGATGATCACATTATTGTCGAGGCGGAAGTGGGGCTTCATGGGCTTCGTCCAGTCGGGCTTCAGGATACGCTCACGGTGGTAGGTAATGTTTACGCCAGCATCCACAAGGTGGGGGAAGTTGAACGACTCGAAGGCATTGAACTCCTCGGCACTCTGTTTTGTGGTACGGTTGCCACGCAGCAGATGACCGCCAAAGTAGATACCCACCTCAGGCACCAGCGCATGGCCTTCCTCATCCTTGGCAGCGGCAATCTCCACTGCCGTAATCCGATTCTCCTTGCCATCCGTACGCAACTGACCGATAGGCAGTTGTGACCCCGTGATGATAACGGGCTTCGTCAGGTTCTCCAACATATAGGAGAGGGCAGAGGCTGTATAGGCCATCGTGTCCGTGCCATGGAGTACCACGAAACCGTCGTACTCGTCGTAATGATCGGCGATGCAGTGGGAGAGGGCCGTCCACCGGGCAGGTGTCATATCACTGGAGTCGATGGGAGGATCGAACTGGTAGGTCTCGATCTTGGTATCGAACTGCTTCAACTCAGGCACATTATATAATAGGTGCTCGAAGTCGAAGGGTTCCAAGGCACCCGTATGGGGATTGCGGTTCATACCGATGGTACCGCCCGTATAGATAAGTAGGATCCTGCTGCGCATGAGAATCAAACGTTAATGTGATTTATTTTTCTGCAAAGATAAGGAAAGTTTCGTAGAAAAGTAGTATCTTTGCGGAAAATTTGATGTTAGGAACTTAAAAATACTCAGACTTATGAAGCAATTCAATGACGAGAACTTTGTTCTGGATACCAAACTGGCCCAGGATCTGTACCACAAACACGCGGCTCATCTGCCCATCATCGACTACCACTGTCACCTGATTCCTGAGATGGTGGCCAACGACCACCGTTTTAAGTCGATTACGGAACTGTGGTTGGGTGGCGACCATTACAAGTGGCGCGCCATGCGTACCAATGGGGTTGAGGAGAAGTATATCACGGGTAAAGATACCTCAGACTGGGAGAAATTCGAGAAGTGGGCCGAGACAGTGACCTATTGCTTCCGCAACCCGCTGTACCACTGGACGCATCTGGAGTTGAAGACGGCCTTCGGCATCACGAAACTGCTCTCTCCGAAGACGGCCCGCGAGATCTTCGATGCCTGTAACGAGAAACTGCAGAAGCCTGAGTTCTCGGCGCGTGGACTGATGAAGCACTACAATGTGGAGTGTGTCTGCACCACCGATGATCCTGTCGATGACCTGCACAATCATATCGAGTATGCCAAGCACAAGGCGCAGGATGATCCCATCATGTTGCCTGCCTGGCGCCCTGACAAGGCCATGAACATTGAGAAGCCCGATTTTCCACTGTATGTGGAGAAACTCTCGGACGTCAGTGGTGTGAGCATCACGAAGTTTGCCGATATGGTCGATGCCCTCCAGAAGCGTCATGACTTCTTCGCTGAGCAGGGCTCGAAACTCTCTGACCATGGTCTGGAAGAGTTTTACGACGATCCCTATACCGACTCGCAGATCGAGACCATCTTCGAGCGGGCGATGCGTGGACAGACGCTCTCGCAGTTGGAAATCCGCCAGTTCAAGCACTGTTTCCTGACGGTGATGGCCGAGATGGATGCCGACGCAGGTTGGACCCAGCAGTATCACTACGGCACCATCCGCGATAACAACACGGCGATGTTCAACCAGATAGGTCCTGATACGGGCTTCGACTCCATCGGTGAGTTCAACACGGCCAAGGCCCTGTCGCATTTCTTAGATAACCTGAATGCGAAGGGTAAGTTGACGCGTACCATATTATATACCCTGAACCCCTGTGCCAATGAGATGATCGCCACGATGCTCGGCAACTTCCAGGGGGGTGAGCCAGGCAAGATACAGTTTGGTTCTGGCTGGTGGTTCAACGACCAGATGGACGGTATGATCAAGCAGATGAATGCTCTTTCTGTACTCGGTCTGCTGAGCCGTTTCGTGGGTATGCTCACCGACTCGCGCTCGTTCCTGAGTTATCCGCGTCATGAGTATTTCCGTCGTATCCTCTGCAACCTGCTGGCCAACGATGTCGAGAAGGGTCTGCTGCCCTGTGATATGGAGATCCTCAGTCGTATGGTGGAAGACATCAGTTATAACAATGCCCGCCGCTATTTTAAGTTCTACTAATGAGATACAAAGCAGAATATAACCAAGAAGGCGACTACGAGCACTATACCGTCTCGGAGCCCAAGCCGCTGTTGGAGTGGCTGATTGCCAACGTGCCACAGACAAAGACGAAGATCAAGGCCACACTGCAGGGCAGGGGTATTAAGGTGAACGGTAAGACCGTTTCACAGTTCGACTTCCCTCTGGAGCGCGGTATGAAGATCGCCGTCAGCAAGACGAAGCGTAACCAACGGGGCTTCAAGAGCCGTTATGTGAAGATTGTCTATGAGGATAAGTGGTTGATTGTGATAGAAAAGGAAATCGGTATCCTTTCAATGGCGGCAGGCCACTCCTCGCTGAACGTGAAAACTGTGCTTGACGACTATTTCAAGAAGTCGCGCCAGAAGTGTACGGCGCATGTGGTGCATCGTCTGGACCGGGATACCAGTGGTCTGATGGTCTATGCGAAGGATATGGAGACGGAGCAGATCCTGGAGCACCACTGGCACGAGATTGTCTATGACCGTCGTTATGTGGCCGTCTGTTCTGGTGAGATGGAGCAGGACGAGGGTACCATTGCCAACTGGTTGAAGGACAACAAGGCATACGTGACCTATTCCTCGCCTGTGGATAACGGTGGCAAGTATGCCGTGACCCATTTCCATGTGCTTGACCGTACGACGGAACATTCGTTGGTGGAGTTTAAACTGGAGACAGGCCGCAAGAACCAGATCCGCGTCCATTCGGCAGACATGGGACACCCCGTCTGTGGTGATCCGAAATATGGTAATGGCGATGATCCGTTGCACCGTCTCTGTCTGCACGCCTGGCTACTGTGCTTCAATCATCCGGTGACTGGTGAGCCGATGGAGTTTGAGACACCGATTCCTGTGGTATTCAGAAAACTGTTCAAATAATGGGAAACGTAGGATACTATATCTTTGTGCTGGTAGCCATCATGGTGGCTTTCGTTGTCGTGAAGAAGGTGGCCTCGTGTCTGGTCAAGTCTGCGATACTGATAGCGCTGATTGTGATTCTGGCAGCCGTCTATTATCTGTATTTCATGTAGCGCTCTTCTCTTTGGCGCTTTCCCCGGCGAAGACCCGTTCAAAGGCCTCGCGCAGTCTGTCGGGCTGGGCGATGAGGTCGCGCAGTTCGCTGAGCTTCTTGGCGTTGGGGGAGTTGGGTATCCATAGACGGATATAGCCGTCCTTGGAGTACTTGTTATCCATGTGCTCCTTGAAGCGCTTCCAGTGACCTTCCTTGTCCATCTCAGGGTAATTGCTAAGTCCGTATTGTATCGTACGACGGACAACTGTCATGGTGTCGATGTCACGGTCTGCCTCGGCGACGATCTTGCCGTAGATGCTCCTTGGGGCCCGACTGGCTGAGGCTCGGTGATCCTCCACGGCCTCCTTCATGATCTTGATCTGTTCAGGCGAGAACCACTTCTTCAGTCTGGCATCCGTGGCGAGGATCTTCCCCCCGCGGATATGATGGTCGGCACGGTGGCCGATCATTCCCAGGTCGTGGTAGGCCGCGATGGTGTAGGCCATGTTGACGTCGGCCCCAGTGGTCTTCACCAACTCCAGTGAACTGCGGATGACACGGGTGACATGCTCCATGTTGTGGGCACGGTCAAATTCAGCGTATCGGGGGAGTATCTGGGTCTCGATAAACTCCACCAGATCAAGACTGGGAGTGCTGGACTGATAGTTCATTGTTGGTAGGTTATAGTGAAAAAGTCTGTCTTTTGTTTGCAAATATACGATTTTCTGATTACTTTTGCAAGAAAAAAAAGAAAATAATGATGGAAGAGCCTGTTATTAAGACGAATTCTGCCAAGGCCTGGCTGTTGGCCGCCCGTCCGAAGACCTTGTCAGGAGCCGCTGTTCCTGTGATGATAGGTGTGTCTCTGGCCTATACCGATGCACTGGCGTTCTACGAGGAGGGAACCTTTAGTTGGGCGGCAGCCGTTCTGTGTCTGCTCTTCGCCTTTGCCATGCAGATCGATGCGAACTTCATCAACGACTTCTTCGACTTTGCCAATGGTACGGACGACGCAGAGACGCGCTTGGGACCTCGTCGTGCCTGTGCCCAGGGATGGGTGACGCTCGACGCGATGAAGAAGGCCATTGCCGCCACCACCTGTATTGCCTGTGTCATCGGCTTGCCATTGGCCTATTTCGGGGGATTGGAGATGGTCCTCGTTGGCATCCTCTGTGTGGTCTTCGCCTTCCTCTATACGACGTTTTTCTCATATCGGGGACTGGGCGATCTGCTGGTCTTGGTGTTCTTCGGCATCGTACCCGTCTGTTGCACCTATTATGTGCAGTTGCATATCGTCACGTGGCAGGTGTTCCTGGCTTCGTTGGCCTGTGGACTGGTGATCGATGCCCTGTTGATCGTGAATAACTTCCGCGACAGGGACAACGACCGAGAGGCAGGGAAGAACACCATCATTGTGAAATTGGGAGTAGAGGCTGGTCTCCAACTCTACCTCGCTGTAGGTATCGGCGCATTTATCCTGGGTGGGATTTTCTGGATAAACAGTCACGTGTTGGCGTTTATCTTCCCGTTGATTTATCTGCTGATGCATATCTTCACCTATCTGAAGATCAAGCGCATCTATCAGGGAAAGGCACTGAACCAATGCTTGGGAGAGACGGCGAGGAATATCTTCATCTACGGTCTCTGCGTCAGTATCGGTCTGCTACTGGTTTAGTTGAAGAAATTCCAGGAGACACCCAGGTGCAACACATTGCTGTTCGTGGGGTAGTGGGGTGTCAGGAAACGCATGCCATTACCCGAGCCGCTGTTGATATGACTCATCATCACGAAGAAGCGTACACCCTTCAGCACCATGTTCGCATAGACATCAACGAAGGGATAGCCGCCTAATTCCACACGGCTTGCCTCGTTCTGTTGGATAGCAAACTGGTTGATCATCGGACAGAAGTCAGGGGCATAGTATTTGCTGAACCACGTAGCGTCAGCGCCCAACTCCACACCCAGAACTTTGGCTACCTTGAACTTCAGGTAGAGGTTTGTGAAGATGTTCCATGTTGGCAGGGGGAGGGCATCCTTGTTACTGCTGTTCTGGTAGGTGATCACGTTCTCCCAGTTCAACACGCCTAAGCGGAAATTCTGGTGAAGCTGTGCCGTGAGGATGTTGATGTTGCCAGACTCCTGATAAACACCGGCTGTCATGTTCGAGCGCAGATAGGTCTCAGGATTCAGGTCATAGCTCATTCCGAAGTAGGTGTAGTTCTGGATCTCCTCGATGCCGACCCGCAACATAGTATTGGTCTTCTCGTAACTGAAGACGCCTTCTATCCTGGTGCGTGTCTCAGCAGAGAGGTCGTCGTTGTCCCACCAGATATGTTTCGAGTGGAATTTGGTCTGGAAGAATCTGGGCGTGTTCCTGTGGAAGTAGGCATTGGCAGCCAGTCTGACGGTATCGCCAAGGAACTTGAAGTTCACATCGGTGTTGAAGTCCACATGCAACTTTCCTGCATTGGCACCAGCCAGCCAGGTCTCGGCAAAGAGGTTGAAATGGAGCGTCTTGCCCTGGGTCTTACTGAGTTGTCCGCCGATACTGATGTCGTGTTCGTTCCATGTAGCCTGCGTACCGATACCGTTGAGGGTGTCTGGCATCTCATAACGGTTGTAGTCGTAGGTGAGGAAGGCCTTCAGTCCGGCTTTCACGTATTTGTTGAAACCCTCTAACAGAGCCAGTCCGAAGGTGTTCTTGAACTGCATGTTGCGCGCAATGTCGTTGATGGAGTCGTTGCCGGCTTCCTCGTTGCGTGTGTAATACTTGTTCAGGTAATAATCCGACGGTGTGCTATATCCTACATAGATACGGCGGTCGTTGTTCCACTCCATCGTGTGGATGATACTCGTGACGGGTACGTATTCCAACTTCATGGTGGCATCGATGGAGTCCTGGATGGCCTGTGCCCTGTTCAGACTGTCGATGGCTGCCTGGCCGTCAACCTTGATGCGGGTGGTATCTACAGCGATATTCAGGGAATCGGGCTTGGGCTGAGCGCCCATGATCTTGGCTCCAGCAGGACGGCCTAAGGGTTTGATATCTTTCTTCCCCTTGTCCATGTCCAACTCCTTGTCACCGGCGTTTGCCTCCTTCTCCTTTTTCGACGCTTGGGCAAATTCTCTGGCTTTCAGTTCTGCCTCCGTCATCTTGACCTTCCGATAGAAACCGATATTGTAGCGATGGGTCAGGAAAAGGTGGTTATGGTCGTTACGGTTCCAGTTCTGGGAGAGTACGGTGGGTATTTCGTTCTCATTATAACTGTCCTGGAACGACTCGGGGTGCGTGATATAGTTGTCGTTGGTGATACCACCGCTTTCTGCGGCTTTCTGGTGACTGGTGTTGAAGAACGCGTGCAGGTTATAGCGGTCGCCGATATAGGAGCCGAACAAGATACCGTTGAAATGCGAAATGCTCTGATTGCTGAAGTAGCCCCTTGCATACGCATAGTCGAGGTCGAAGCCTACATTGATCTGTTTGCCTGCATTCACGGCGAATTTCGCATCGATATGGTCCTCGCCGTTGGTCTTGTCGCCACAGTTGTCATAGAGCACATTCGTAAAGGGGGACAGTGTGTTCATGAAGAGGAACTTATCGGGCCTTTTCTCCACAAAACTGTAGGGTTGGGTAAAGATGAAGATATCCGTCTCTGGACGATTGAGGAAGATACGACTTAGACGAGGGGTATAGTTGCTGCCCGTATGGTTGTACTCGCCATACATGCCACTGTTGAAGGTGGTGTTCATAAACAGATGGGGGAGGGTGTCGGGCTCTACGAAGATCCTGTCGCCGAACTTCCTGTCGAGGGTCCATGTATATAAGCCTTTGGGAATCTCCTTGTTGCGCGTCGTATCGTTGTTGTGCTTGTTGAAGTTCTGGTTATCGCCGCGCTGTGTCACATTTCCCCTCTCGTCAATCTGGTTATACGAGTTCTCAAACGTGTTCTGCGCAGAAGAAGTGAAAATGGATAAGTGAAAGATGAAGAGTATCACTCCCACTTTCATGCCCCATGCTTTATATGTCTTGTTTCTCATTCTTCACTCTTCACTTCATTTGATCATTCGTAAAGACGACTCTGCAATCTTGAAACACATGGATATCAGGATGATGTATGTGCCGACAGTCCTGTCTTTTGTAAGATAGTAGATGACGCCCACCACAGCACCGATCATAAAGATGATGTTCAGCCAGTTACGTATCAGATCCTTATTCATGCTTATTTCCCGTTAAGCAAAGTGTTGAACTTGTTGAATATAAAGTCCTTGCGGTCGATGGTCTTTCTACGGAACTTGCCTGAGATAGGAAGCAGTTTCGTGTGCTTCTTGTTGACACAGTATTTGTCTGTGATCCATTTCTCGGCCTGATAGTGGACAGGCTTGCGCTCCAGATCGTAGTCATAAGTAATGCGCGTCAACTTCACGTCAGCCTTTTCGTTGGCGCAGGTAATCAGGATCTGGTAGTTGAACTGAGTCTGGTCAAGGGAAAACGTAGCACTCTTAAAGACCAACCACTCATGGAAGACGGCTCCTAATTCAAATTTGACGGAGTCCTTCACGGCCACGATGCTGTTCTCAATCTGGTTGGGCTCCTCCGTCATCTTCGTGAGTTGCGCCAGGAGAATATCATAGATCTCCTTAGCCGACTTCCCCGGGGCTTCGATGGTTTGTTCCCAGCAGACCTTGCCGTCAATCTCGGGTACAGCATCAGGTACCAGGTATTTGGCATCGGGATTGTCTTTCTGGACTGGCTCCGTCTCAATGCGCTCCCAGGTATTGTCCTGTGCCGTTGCTATCAGTGGTATGAGCATCAGCAATGCTATCAAGAGTCTTTTCATATTCGTCTTCTATTATTTCTCGTGCAAAAGTACTTATAAAAAATGAGATAATAAAGAAATGAGGTAATGAAGTTATGGTACCTTAATATTTTTAACGTTTCATTTCTTCATTTTCTCATTTCTTCATACTTTCGTCTTACTTCATCTCCAGTTCTTTCTGCAGCCTGATAATCTCATCACGGTACTGGGCAGCCTGCAGGAAGTCGAGTGTCTTGGCGGCCTCCTTCATCAGACGGGTGGTCTCGGCGATGCTCTTCTCCAACTGCGGTCTGGTCATCCGTTCTAAGATCGGATCAGCGGCAAGACCCACACCAGTGTCAGGCACCAGCATGGCCCGTCTCAGTTCCTTCACGTCCGGACGGTCCTCACGTTGCAGGGCACCCGTACTGATGTTCTTCACGATCTGCTTGGGCGTGATATGGTGCTCCTCGTTGTAACGGATCTGTTTCTCACGTCTCCTCAGAGTCTCGTCGATGGTCAGTTGCATGGAGGCCGTGATGGTATCGGCATACATGATCACCTTGCCGTT